>CAZAQQ010000017.1:0-13845 GCA_964487485.1 uncultured Candidatus Bathyarchaeia archaeon
AAGCAATTTCATTCAACTCTCTTCTTTGTCCATGTTCCTCATTCGTTATGGCTTAAATAGTGATGAAAAGCCAAAGGCTTCTTCATGAAAACTTTTCGAACCCGAAGCTCCTGTTCAACCCCTAGTTGCCTAATATGCTCCACGATCCTTCGAGCCTTGTCTGACCAAGAGCTTTGGCTTTGCGCCCTATCTAGAAAAGCCAGAATTAAGCCATCAACTGTCCGTAACCATTTAGAGGATCTGGTGGAAGATGGCCTAGTAAAGCAACGTCGCTACGGAAGCATTGAGGTCTACAGGGTGGCTGGGAAAACTCATAAAAATAGGAGTAATCGCGAGAGAGCTAGAGAGAAAGCCTGTCAACTACCTTCCATAAAGTATCTCACCTAAGTCGACATTAAGGCACTTCCCCTAACTCCATCAGAGGCATCAATCCAGAAAACCTTATTCTTTCCCAAAAGGCAAATAGACCTCAGCAATACGTGGAGACTTAGGCTTGATCTCTGAGAAAGATAGGAAATTTCTAAAGAAAACATTCAGCGAACAAATGAAGGACGAAGTGAGAGCCCTAA
Source organism: uncultured Candidatus Bathyarchaeia archaeon (assembly GCA_964487485.1). Lineage (GTDB taxonomy): Archaea > Thermoproteota > Bathyarchaeia > 40CM-2-53-6 > CAZAQQ01 > CAZAQQ01. The sequence goes on from CAZAQQ010000017.1 coordinate 570, forward strand.
TCTTCACACAGGAAACCGGACGTCATTTCCGCAAAGAGGCAAGGCAAATCGAAGCCGTAGCATCCAATTCAGACAAAATCAAAGTAGAAAAATGTGACTTCGTGAAGGACAAGGAGAAGGTGGAGGAGTATCAAATCAAGCGAATCCCAGCTATCGCGTTCGCTGGCAAGGTGAACTATGGAATAAGATTCTACGGCATACCCTCAGGCTATGAGTTTTCTGCATTCACAGCAGGATATCCTAGATGATCAATTGGACGAGTCGGCTTCGGGGATGGGAGTACGCTTCCTCTGAAAGATGAAAACCCCTCTCACATTACGCCTATCCTAACATGGTTTCTGATAGCCTCTAATGTAGCCGTTTTCATCTGGGAAATAGCAGGCAACGGAGAGCGTTTCAACAGCATAATCACCATGTATGGGCTAATCCCTGCCAAGGTTACCGCGAGGGAGGGCTATCTCACGTTTCTAACATCAATGTTTCTTCACGGAGGATTGCTTCATTTAGGTGGCAACATGCTTTACCTATACATTTTCGGAGACAACATTGAAGACATGTGTGGGCATGTATCTTACCTAACCTTTTACCTACTATGCGGAATCTTCGCCTCCATAGTACAAATACTCTCAGCTTTGAACTCAAATACTCCAGCTGTAGGCGCTTCCGGAGCCATATCAGGCGTCCTAGGCGCATACGTACTTCTTTTCCCCAAGGCCAAGATCCTGACAGCGATCTACTTCGGCTTCCTAATTCGAATATTGTATCTGCCTGCTTACGTTCTTATTGGACTCTGGTTCTTATACCAGTTTATCCTTGCCCTCATAGGCTTGGAAACAGGAGTCGCTTATTGGGCTCATATAGGAGGCTTTGCGGCAGGTCTGGTGCTTGCCAAAACTTGCGCTCGCAGGAAACACTACCATCCACTACACGAATCTTGACATTTGTAGTCTCACCATTTGCTGCTGAAGACACGTTCTGGATTGAGAGTATCTCTACAGTTGGCTACGCACACTCATTTCTTCACGGAGATTTCGGATAGAACCTTTCGAACTTCCTGTCTGGATTCTTCATCCAGCGGTAGAGAAGGCCTACGGGGATAGCCAGCTGGCTGTCCTAGTTGACTTAAAGCTTCTTTTACGCTACTTATTTGGTTGAACCTTCTTATCAAAACCTCATTTAGGCGCAAAGCTTTCCTCTGAGCTTCCACTGCTCTTTCAACATCTTTCTTTTTGAAGAACCGATAAATATCTGCGCAGATCGAAGGAGCTACGATTGCCACCGCAACAATTGCTCCTTTTCCACCCATCACAAATGTCGGCAAAATCAGGTCTCCGCTGCCGGATAGAACAGAAATTCGGCCGCCGACTTGGCTTGCTAAATCAGAAATCTGCCCGATGGATCCTCCCGAATCCTTGACGGCTACTATTTGATCATATTCATTCGCCAATTGGACGATAATGCTTGGCTCTAGGTTGTAGCCGGTGAACTTGGGAACATTGTACAGGAGTACTGGTATGTCAACAGCTTCCAAAACTGCCTTGTAATGCTGCAGAAGTTCCTTCTTATCCGGTTTGAAGTAGTAGGGCGATACAATTAGGGCTGCATCAGCCCCAAGCTCCTTAGCATCTTTAGTGTAGACTATTGTTTCACGGGTGCTTGGAGCACCAGTCCCAGCTATCACGGGAACTTTGCCATCTACTTCATCCACAACGGTTTGAATTACTTTTCTCCGCTCATCACGGGTTAGGTAGGGTGCTTCGCCATTGCTCCCACATGAAACCAATCCGGAAGCACCCCCATCTAACCAAAAGTGGATCAGTTTCCTAAGAGCAGCTTCATCAACTTCCTCATCCTTGTCGAATGGCGTTATGTGGGGGGGCATTACACCCTCAATCGAAAGGCGCATAGGCTTTCTACCCTAATCAATTAGGGGAATAGACTAATAAGAAATTTTTGTAGGCTCTACCCCTAAGGGATTGAACTCGGTTATCGCAAAGGCCTTGGTTCTTCGTCCAACCGTTCTGTGAAGATGCCCGCACTTGGCATGGGCGGTCACAGCGTCGGCTTTCCCATATTTTCAGCTCCGATAGATGGGGGGAACAAGAACCTTCAGTCACCGGAATCCTTGAAGGAAAGATCTGGTAGGATTCCCTCAGAGGGCGGAGAAATAAAATTTTATTAGTTGCTCCTGAATCCATTGATTTGGAGTTGGCGGCCATAGCTGGGAGCTAGGACCCGTTCCCATTCCGAAAACGAGAAGGTCGACTGCGCTGTGATCGGCTTATGTCGTCTCAGCCACAATTCCGCTCGTCGGAACCACGGAAGTGAATCTCCTAGGCGATTCGGGTGGTAGTGTGGTGCGAGAGCCCACGCGAAGCCCGGACAGCTGCCAACTCCATTCATGGCAATGTTATCTCCAGAGATAGAACCAAGATTTATAACTGCGCATTTGTAGTTATGCAGGCAAAAGGCTGAGGCGCAAATTGGTCTTGTCAAGCTTGATAGATCAACTCCCAAGAATGGAGGGAACCTTGGGCACATTGATTTCCGTCTTATTCTACATGTCATTCATCCTCTTCATGTTCTTCGGCCAAAAGATACAGGTGCGTTTGATGCTGTTTGAAATAGAAGGAACTGTGAGAAAACTCGAATTCATGAAGAATGATGCGAGACAGCTTACTGTAAAGACAGTCAAGGAGGTTGGCAAGCCTAAGGATGATCCTACTCCTGAATTGAACTCGTTGCTCGAGCAGTTCTTGATAAGTCCTGTAAACTTGGATCCCGCTGGAATCATATGGAAGCTAGATCACCTGTTGGATGTTAGAGATGTTAAGTTCAAGGATGATGTGAAGAGAATTGCTCCTGAAGCGGATTCAACACAAGTAAATAATCTAGAGAACTTAGTGGAAGCATCACTTGCCTTAAACACAATTTTCAGAATTGTACGCCACTTCTACCTGTTAGGCAAAAAGACCACGAGCTTCTATATTATACTGCAACTTCAGATGATTTTGCCTATTGTCATGCAGGAGGCAGAGGCATTAGTAGGAGCAGCGAAAGCCTTTGCTGAAGGACAGCCCATTGGGGATGGAGCAGGAGCCCTCGTAGCCTCGAAACTGATGCGAGATGTGGAGAAAAAGAAAATAGAGAAGGATGTGGTTTTCGCTGAAACAGTTCTGGAAGGGAGGCATGTGCTAGTGTTAAAGGCTGAAGGCCCAGGTGGCAACGTGGGAAAGCCCGGGGACGCCATAAAGAAGCTGATAGAAGAGCGGGAAGGAAAGATAGCTATGGTTGTGATGGTTGATGCAGCTTTGAAATTTGAGGGTGAAAAAACAGGTGACATAAGCGAGGGCATAGGTGCCGCTATAGGAGGAATTGGCACTGAACGATATAAGATTGAAGAAGAAGCTTTGAAACACAAGATTCCGGTCTACGCTTTCATAGTTAAGGAAAGCATCCAAGAAGCAATATTGCCTATGAAGAAGGAGATTTCAGACTCTGTCGATAACGTGGTTGCCAGAATAAAGAAGCTAATGAAGGAGCGCACTAAAGAGGGTGATACTATACTTCTGGCTGGAATCGGAAACACAGTTGGCATAGGCCAGTAGGTGTATATCTTGGAAAAAAAGCCCGGGGGAATATACTTCTTTGTAGCCATGGCTTTCAGCCTGCTCGTCTTGGCCTACTCCCTCTGGATTCTATATTCTTCTATCTCATATTATCAGCAAGGTCAAATGGAAAGCTTCTACTTCAGCCTCCTAGCAAGCTCCGTAGGAATGCTTCTAGCCTTCTCTTCTCTGATGCACATGAGGAGGAGAATTGCCTTCCTATATTCGATGACTACCCGAGTTTTGACAACTGTGGTATGCGAAAAGTGCAACTTCAAATTGTTGAGACCATTCTCCTCTGGGGACTATGTTCATAAGGAAGCTGGTAAATGCCAGCAATGCGATGGTGAAACGGTTATCACATCAATCTACGCAGAAGAGACTAAGAAGAAACTCATTTAGACTGTTAGAACTTCACACCCATCTTCTATTATAGCGACTGTATGTTCTGCTTGGGCCACTGGTTTTCCAGTTGCTTCTACAAGTACGGGGTATGCGATTACGCATTTTGAGGAAAGGAGTTCGAGGAAAACATCATCCAGCCTTTGAATCGGGCTAGCTTTCCTCAACCAACGCGTTGAGAAAGGCAAGGTTCGATGATTCCGCTTTATGTAGGCGAGAAGCTTCTTTGCTTCTTCGGTTCTAACCCCCTTTTCCCGATGGGCTCTGTATATGAAAGCCTTGTCGAGATCCCTTACGCTTCCAGCAGCTGATTGTGAGGTAACAAAAGGCTCTATCGCATAAACTTCACCAGTCTCTATCCTAGAGCCGTTTATGCTAGGAACGTTAGGTATCGCTTTTCCCGTATGAATAATGTATCTGTCAACCTTATGACCGGTCAAGTTACTAATGGGCTTGTAACCGCGTTCTACAATGGTTTTGTGAATTAAAGCGCCTATTTCTGAAACTCGAATTCTAGGCCTTAAACCTTCAATAGCAGATTTCAGTGCTTCCTCAGCAGCTAGGGTCATGGGTTCGTATTCGGGAGTAAAGGATATTGTGATTGCGCTATCGGCAATGTAGCCTTCAACCTCAGCCCCAAAATCAATCTTCACAACTGCGCCGCTAGGAATTACGGAGCTATCATTCGGAGGAGAAGTATAGTGGGCAGCTACTTCATTAATTCCCACATTACAAGGAAAAGCTGGTTTCCCGCCGAGATCATTAATGGCCCCCTCAACCCTTTCGCATAGATCCAGAACATGCATACCCTCCTTCACAATTTGAGGCACTAGGCGCCTAACTTTGGACACAATTCTTCCAGCTTTTCTGTAGCAATCCAGTGCCTCACTTGTAAGCATGTAGAGTCCCCTCGAAAATGAGGCTAAGTAGCATATTAACCATCTAAAAGTTGAAGTTTTGGGAACTAACATGCAGCGCTAGGTAAAGTTTAGCTCAAAATTCTATGTTGGTGAGACATAACTATTCATAACTCTTGTTCGCTTCGAGTGGAACGCCTCGCTTTTTGAGGACTTGGCAAACCAGTAATAGCATCAGGCATCTCAGCCTCAAGAATCTCGAAACGTAGTAGATCTTCTATCTTTATGAAAACGGATCCCACGCGATTCTTGCCAACAATCCTATAGAAATTCCTAATGGGCACATAATTCAAGACAAGCAAACTTGCATCTTCCAAAAGAATCGCGGGAGGGTCTTCGAATACGGCTGACAAAAGGCCTTCATAGACCGGGGGATGGCTTACGAGAGGATGATCTTTCACGTAGACGCGGAACAGTTTGCCTACATACTGAGCTAATGACCTGTAGGGGATTTTGAAGTCAGCCGTGGTAGGCTTTTCCATGCTGTAAGCCCTTTAACCGAAGATACTCATTCATTGGATAAAAGGCTTAGCAGCGAACTTTCTTGTGAAATACTTTTCGAGGCGTTTGCTCCCAAAACAGTTTCAAGAGAAGTCGACTATTTCAAAGCGTCTTCGATCAACAAAGATGTATGGTACAGTTGAAATTTCGGTGCTCACTGCGTCTGACTAATCTTTAATGAAATATTCGTCAATTCTATCCTTTGCTTTTTCTCTCTTTCTCTGATGTTCGATCAGGAATTTCCCAACTCGCTCAGCCAGTATTTCTTTGCACTCACCGCAAAATATTTCCCCACTTAAACATTTGGCTTCGCGGTCTTTGAGCTTCCCTTCTTCTGGTTCGAAGAGAAAGTACATGTATTGGTATATGCTACAGATGTCTGGTTGCCCGCCGTGTTTTTTCTGTTCTTCTTTAGTGGATTTACCGCCCGTGAAGGCGTTTAGGATTTTCTTTTCAGCCACTTCGGGACTATCCATGGTGAATACGCAAGTTTCAGGTATCGAAGAAGACATCTTGCCTCCCTTGCCCAGTCCAGGTAAGAATCTACAGTGAATTTGAGCTGGCTTATAGAAACCTAGCTTGGGAGCTACATCCCTGGATATTCGCCAGTACGGGTCTTGATCGATTGCGGCAGGTATTAAGCAGGGTACGTTTCTTTTTTCGAAAATTGACTCTAAGAAGCAGGGGGCTGCTTGCATCGCGGGGAAAAATACGATTCCAATATTAGAGCTGTCTTTGAATCCGAAAACCGCTTTTGATGTTGATAATGTAACATGTTTTGCGATGCTTATTGCTACGTTATACATGACTTTCGCGTATTTCATGTCTGAAATCATTCGTGTTTTCTTAGCGTCAAATCCAATGGCAATTATGTCCAGCGCATTCTCATAGGTTAAGCTAAGAACGCTTTCAGCAGTCAAATCTGGATTTATCAGGAATTTTTCGTCGTCAGTCAATTGAAAATATAGTTTTGCGTCGAAAGCTTCTTGCAGATATTTTGTGAAAATCCAGGGAACAATATGTCCAATGTGAATATCTCCAGATGGGCCCCTGCCGGTGTACAATATGAATTTCTCGCCTTTCTCATAGCAGTCTAGAATCCAATCCAAATCCCTGTGTGAAAAGAATATCTTCCGAGCCAATTGTGGATGAAGCTGCCCAGTATGCTTTTCTATCCTCCTCAAAAGCTCATCCGTCAGAGGCTTTGTGCCGAATTGCTCTATTAGCTTCTCATAGTCTATTTTGCCTGATACTTCCCACGGAGTAACAACCATTTCTTCAGGTTCCAAAGTTGCCCACCGTTTGTGGTCTATGGGGAGAGCTCCAAGCCATCAGTAGCATTCTTTCCTACTTAATTTGAATTCATTGATTTAAGAGCATGCCCCAAAGCTCAGCTATGACTTCAGACTGTGAATCCCCTCCCTTTCGCCGGTAGAAGCGGATTCCATTCGCGAATGTTAGCCCTAAGAATCCGGGGTTTGAGGGAGTGTGAACACCAATTCACTCAGCGTCCAGGAGGCTGGCGAATTGTCAGAAATAGAGAAGTTTGGAACAGGCTTCTGCTTCTTCAGCTGCGCCGAGAAGGGTATGGTTGCTCAGGTTTTCGGAATCCCACCCGGTTAGCTAGCCCAATGAAAATGCTTTAAAAAGCTGTCACTCCCTGATAAGTCAAGACGTTCCTAATTTGCAGTCATACCTGGACAGTTTTGAGGGAAAATAGGTTTGGTTGAACTTCGGGAAAACGAGGGTAAAACGCTTCTTGCTTTGAGGGTGCTGGGCGGGAAGGGAACAATTGAAGATATTATGAGAATAAGCGGGATAACCGATGCGGCTGTGATGAGGGCTGCGATTGGCCTTTCGGAGAGGAAAATTGTCAACGTTAACGAAAGAAGATTGAGCTATGTTAGGTTGAACGAAGAGGGTATCTCTTACGGCCAGTTCGGATTGCCTGAAAGAGGATTGATCAGGGCAGTAATGGAACTTGGTGGTAAAGCGCTTTTGCAAGAAGCAGCGCAAAAAGCGCATTTGAGAGGGGAAATGCTTCCGATAGCTCTAGGCTGGATCAAAAAGAAAAACTGGGCTACAATCGGAAAAATCGACGAGAAAATTTCTCTAGAAGTCGCGGAAGAACCTGAGGAGGGACCTGATGAAAAAACTCTGCGCGTAATATATGGGAAGGGCGAAACCGTCGCTGAGGAACTAACTGAAGAAATACGCCAAGCCTTGTCGATTCTTGAAAACCGCAATCTGCTGGAAGTAACTGAGAAGGTTCGCAGGGATTTGGAATTGACAGAGAGGGGCTGGGACCTCCTTAAGCAAGGAATTGAAGTGGCTGAGGAAGTAACTGCGCTCACTTCCGACCTTATCGTGTCCGGTAAATGGCAGGACATGAAACTGAAAGAGTACGATGTTACGGCAGCTCCACCCACTCTCTACCCGGGCAAGAAGCATGTATACGCGGAATTCATCGAGGACGCTAGAAGAACTCTATTAGCCATGGGCTTCGAAGAATATGAGGGGCCTCTCGTTGAAACTGAATTCTGGAACTTCGACGTGTTATTCCAAGCTCAAGATCACCCGGCGAGAGAAATTCACGATAGCTATTTGATGAAAGAGCCTAGCCAAGGCATGTTAGAAATCCCCGACTTGGTAAGGAAGGTTAAGCATACCCATGAAAACGGCTGGACTACAGGATCGACTGGTTGGAGATATTCATGGGATATTAACATAGCGAGAAGACTGGTTCTGAGGACTCAAACAACGGCGGTTTCTATGCGATACTTGGCGGCGTATAAAGACCCGCCGATAAAGATGTTCTGCCTTTCCCACGTGTTTAGACCGGACGTTCTAGACGCTAAGCATTCTATGGAGTTTATGCAACTGGAGGGTATAGTAGGCGATGTGAACATAACCCTGCAGCATCTTCTAGGCTTCCTACAAGGTTTTGCAGAGGGTATGAATCTGGGAAAAGTAAGGTTCAAGCCAGGATACTTCCCATTCACGGAGCCAAGCGTAGAGGCCTTCATAGAGCATCCAAAGCTTGGGTGGATAGAGTTTGCTGGGGCAGGAATGTTTAGGCCAGAGGTACTCAAGCCTCTAAACATAGGTTTCCCAGTAATCGCTTGGGGAATAGGTTTCGAAAGGTTAGCAATGATAAGCCTAGGGGTCAATGACATCAGAGAACTATACTCAAAGAGGCTGGATTGGCTAAGGGAGAAGCCATTGAGGTGAATCCATGCCAACTATCACTGTGAATTATGAAGACCTATGCGACTTGATCGGAAAGAGGATACCCATTGAGCAGCTAAGCGATAAACTCTTCTTACTTAAATGTGAGGTTGAGAGCATATCGGATAAAGAAATCAATGTCGAAGTAACCTCTGACAGGCCTGATCTTTTAAGCGCAGAAGGAATTGCCCGAGAACTGAGAGGATCCCTAGGCCTTCAACTAGGACTACCAAAATACGGGGTGACCGAAGGCAATGTGATTCTAAAGGTTGACACCACCGTCAAGCAGATCAGACCGTACATGTCCTCAGCCGTCATCAGAGCCGTACAGTTAACAGGCGAGGCTGTAAGACAGATTATGCAATTACAAGAGAAGTTACATGTGACCTACTGCCGCAGAAGGAGAAAGGTGTCGATCGGCGTACACGATTTGGACAAGGTTAAGCTACCGTTCACCTACGCGGGGGTTGAGCCTGAGAAAATAAGTTTCATTCCGCTAGGTGAAACTAGGGAAATGAATGGTTATGAAATCTTGCAACTCACTCCGAAGGGAAGGGAGTACGGCTTCATAATACAGTCTTTCCCAAGGTACCCTCTTCTCTACGATGTGGAGGGTAATGTGCTTTCTCTTCCGCCTATCATCAACGGCGTTTTGACAACGGTCACTCAGGACACGAGGAACCTTCTACTTGATGTCACTGGCACCGACGAAAAGCTGGTGAATTTTGTCTTAAACATAGTGGTTACTTCGTTAGTGCAAAGAAATGGCAGGATAGAGTCTGTCAAGGTGATTTATCCCGAAAAGAATGTGCGAACCCCAAACCTAGAGCCAACTAAAATTCGGCTAAGAACAGATTTCGTGAACAGTATGATGGGGCTAGAACTGGCAAGGAACCGTGTAGCGGGCCTTCTGAGGAGGATGGGTTACGGAGTGGCGCAGGTTAAAGGAAACACTCTATCTGTCTTGATTCCGCCCTATAGATGCGATATATTGCATGAAATAGATTTAGTGGAGGATGTTGCGATAGCGTATGGCTATGATAAGCTTGAACCGATTATCCCGCTTACGGCAACCATGGGTGGAGAACTGGAAGTCAGCAGGCTAGCGAGGAAAGTTCGAGACTTTATGGTTGGGCTTGGGTTCCAAGAGGTGATGAACTACGTTATGAGCAACAAAACGTTGCTATTCACTAAGATGCGCATTGAAGATGAAAAAGTAGCGGAAGTAAGTAACCCTACATCGGCTGAATATTCAGCATTGAGAAATTGGCTTTTACCAAGCCTTCTGAACCTCTTGGGCTACAATAAACATGTGTCTTATCCACAGAAGATTTTCGAATGTGGAGACACAGTTATCCTCGACGAGGAAGAACCCACCAAGACACATACGAGAAGAAAGTTGGCTGCGGCGATTTGCGACTATAAAGTGAGCTATGAAGACATTCAAAGCATCCTATACACTTTTCTGAAGAATCTCGGGGTTGAAACATGGAAGGTCGAAAGAACAGAGCATAACAGCTTCATACAGGGTAGAGTTGCAACATTGCGAGTTGAAGAAAAAGCAGCTGGAATGTTGGGAGAAATTCATCCCGAGGTGCTCAATAATTTCCAATTGGAAAACCCAACCGCTGCTTTCGAATTAGACCTAGAAAGCATCATGGGAGAAGAGTGGAAGTAGAAGAAAGACTAATTTCCACCTTTTTGAATTTAATAATAGTGTTCAATCTCAGCTGTTAGTGGGCGGCGACGCCACAAAGCCTGCCTCCGAGAGAGCTCAGCCAAGTAAGGCGCGGTCCTTTTCAGTGAAGCTGAGTGTTAGTGTTGCAGGCGACATGGAAAGGCTTCAGCTGACTGTTGAGGCCTGCCCAATATGGAATCGTTCGCCGCGGGTCTTTCACCGAAGAGTTGGGCCTTCGCCAAAAATGGCTATTAAGGGGCCCAGTTGAATGTGTATCGTCAAAATCCGGTGACAGCCATTGGATCTTGAAAGGAGAATGGAGTTGGTTACGCGTAATGCAGAGGAAATACTCACGATGGAAGAGCTGCGTGAGCTTCTTGAAACAAAAGCAAGACCTAGAGCCTACTGGGGATTCGAGCTTAGCGGCAAAATGCATTTGGGAATGGGGCTGGTTTGCAGCTCGAAAATAAGGGACCTTGTGGAAGCTGGATTTGACTTCACGGTTTTCCTCGCCGATTGGCACTCTTGGATTAACAACAAGATGGGCGGGGACATGAGTAAGATACGTGAAGTCGGCGAGTATTTCAAGCACTGCTTCACAGCCTTAGGTCTAGACCCTGGTAGAGTAGAATATGTTTGGGCATCAGACATAGTGAGAGACGTTGAGTATTGGGAGAGGGTAATCAAAATCGGGAAGTCTATGTCCCTTCAAAGAATTTGGCGTGCCCTACCCATAATGGGGAGAGAAATGACTCTAACCGATGTTGAGTCGGCTTGGATATACTACCCACCTATGCAAGCTACTGACATTTTCCAATTGAGGTTAGACGCAGCTTGCGGTGGCATTGACCAAAGAAAGGCTCACATTGTGGCTAGGGAGGCGGCCGAAAAATTGGGGTGGACAAAGCCAGTTTGCGTTCACACACATTTAGTTGCCGGGTTGCAAGGACCGAGCGGTAGAGCTGGAAATCAATTCGATGAAGACCCTGAAGTGAATGTTCAAATAAGCTCCAAGATGTCGAAAAGCATGCCTGGCAATTGCATATTCATCCATGACTCGCCTGAAGAGATAAGCGAAAAGATCCGAGCAGCTTTCTGTCCGCCGAAAGAGGTTAGGGCAAACCCGATTTTGGAAATCGCGAAATACATGATTTTTCCGGAGATCAACATTTTGCATATACCGAGATCTAGTAAGCATGGAGGCCCAAAGGACTACGGCAACTATCTCGATTTAGAGAGTGAATACGCGAAGGGTTTAATTCATCCCTTGGATCTGAAGAATGGCGTCTCGGAGGCGCTTATCAGAATTCTGGAGAAAGTTAGAGAATACTTCAAGAGGAACCCTAAGTCGCTTGAAAAAATGAGGGAATTGGACATAACCAGATAGGCGTGCGCTATTGTGCCAGTACCAAAGAAGATTTGAGAAAGTCAACGGCTTGTTGCAGAGAATAGTCAATGAATCTGAGAATGGAACAACTGTAATCGTTGAAGGTCACAGAGATGAAGCATCATTAAGGAAATTAGGCGTAACTGGAAGAATCCTCCCACTGAAGGCTGTTGGAAAAGGATCCACTGACCTGCTAGAGGGAGAAATTTCTCGAAACCGAGTACTCATATTGACGGATTTTGATGAGGAAGGGAAAAAGCTAGCTGCATTTCTGGCTAGGGAACTTGCGCACTTGAGGGTTAAGGCAAATTACGAGGTGTGGAGGCAACTTAGGGAAGTTGTGCGCCGAGATATCCACGCTGTGGAGGAGCTTGCTGGCTTCGTTGAGAGATTGAAAATGAAAATTGAGGATAAGAGAGGTTCATGAGAGGAAAATGCGAGTAATTCCAAGTGTCTCATCGGTTTTATCCACAGATTTCCACCAGTCAGTTTCTGTCCTGATGAGGGACTTACCGCATCTATGTTTTCAGGAACAACTGTACTTTCGTTATGCACTCTATAGAGGGACAACGCGAAGACACTGTCTGAGAAAGTTCAAATACGACATTATACATTCAGGCCTAGCGGCAGCGGCTCCTCCGCGGCCGAGATGAGTTAATCTCACTTAATTAGTTTGGAGGTCGATTACAATGGTTGAAAGTACGCAACATGCACCTACTACAAAGTATGTTATTAAAGCAAAATTTGAAGTTGAAGGAGTAGTTGAAAAACCTGATGTAGTTGGCGCTATATTCGGGCAAACGGAAGGTCTTTTCGGTCCAGACTTGGATCTTAGGGAGCTTCAGAAAAGCGGTAGAGTAGGCAGAATAGAAATATCTCTAGAATCCAAGCATGACAAAACAACGGGCACCATAGTAATTCCCTCAAGCCTAGATAAGCCATCAACGGCAATCATCGCAGCTGCGATAGAAAGCGTCGATAGAATTGGTCCTTGCATCGCCAAAGTGACTATGGAAACAATCCACGATGAGCGGGAAGAGAAAAGAAGAGCAATCACTAATAAGGCTAAAGAAATTCTGCAGAAGTGGGTTGTTGAGGGCACGCCTAGCTCGGACGAGATAGTGAAGGAGGTTTCGGGCATAGTTAGAACAGCCGAAGTTGTAGGCTATGGGCCAGAAGGGTTGCCAGCTGGTCCTGAAATAGACCAAAGTAACTCAATAATAATAGTTGAGGGCAGAGCCGACGTAATCAACTTGCTCAGATGCGGCATTAAGAACGCAATTTCCCTAGAAGGAACGAAAGTTCCTGAGTCAGTAATCCAACTATCGAAGACCAAAGAAACTACAGCCTTTCTGGACGGTGATAGAGCAGGAGACCTAATACTTAAAGAGTTAAAGCAAGTAGCCGAAGTGGAATATGTGGCTAGGGCACCTGCTGGGAAAGAGGTTGAGGAATTAACACCTAAAGAGGTTTTAAGGTGCCTGAGAGAAAGGGTTACATTTGAACAAGCTGAGAAGACTGCGAGGCCGAGGCTGCCCCTTCCAGAGAATGTTGT
>CAZAQQ010000018.1:0-13520 GCA_964487485.1 uncultured Candidatus Bathyarchaeia archaeon
TCCATTTTCTGTGGCGGTTCGCGGAACCCAACTTCTCTACTTTCAGGACAGTCTCAATGGGAAGCTCGCAAGCTGAGGGGTGAAACTCTTGAATTTGTCCATCGGATATTTCCAGTTCTCAAGGATAGGGAAAGCCAGCTCGCAGGCACTCTTAGCGGAGGTGAGCGACAGATGCTTGCCTTGGGTAGAGCATTAATGTCTAGGCCTAAACTCCTCCTCCTCGACGAACCCTCGCTGGGCCTAGCCCCGCTAGTGGTCCAGCAAATATTCGAGGTCATCCCTGAGGTTAACAAGCAAGGTGTGACGATGCTGCTTGTTGAGCAAAATGTTCGATTGGCACTAGAGCTTGCAAATAGGGCCTACCTAATTGAAACAGGGCGCATAGTTGGACATGGAGCTGGAAAAGAACTTTTGGGGCATGACCATGTGAAAGCGGCTTACTTAGGAACCGCTGCCTGAGGCGCCTAGTAGAAATGATTGCGATATTTGCACAGCAAATCGTCTTAGGACTCTTGCTAGGCGCCCTCTATGGCCTTGCGACAGTTGGGTTAGCCCTAGTTTTCGGAGTTATGAAGGTCTTGAACGTTTCTCACGGCGAATTAATCATGTTTGGCGGCTACGCAAGCTTCTGGCTTCTCTCTCTATATGGGGTTGACCCTTACTTATCCATATTCCTGTCGATGCTGATTCTTTTCTTGATGGGCGTGGGTCTTCAGAAGGGGCTTTTCGTCCACGTAACCAAGCTTGGGGAGGCTGTTAGGATCAAGAATTCACTACTCATAGGCTTCGGCCTTGGCTTGATTATGCATAACTTAGCAATCTTGTTTTGGACAGCCGACGAAAGATCCATAACTCCAGCCTACGCTGGGCTTGGAACCTCAATCTTCGGCGTCGTGTTACCACTAACCCGAGTCGGCGGCTTGTTCGTAGCTGTTTTGGCCATAGCAATCCTCCATTACTTCCTGAATCGAACTTACCTAGGCAAGTCTATAAGGGCGACGGCGGAGGATTGGGAGTCTGCAACCCTAATGGGGATAGACATCCAAAAGACGTACTTAGTTTCCTTCGCGTTAGGCTGTGCCTTAGCAGGGGTTGCAGGCACCTTGGTGGGCGTAGGTTACTACATAAGCCCGGCAATAGGGCTTGAGTGGACATTGAAGTCGCTTATCGTGATTGTGTTAGCAGGTTTAGGTAGCATAAGCGGCATTTTCTTGGGAGGATTGTTGCTAGGCGTGGCTGAGGCTCTAGGAGGGTTCTTTATTGGAATGATTTACAGAGATTTAGTCGCATTGATCCTCTTCTTTTCAGTCCTTCTCTTTAAGCCCGAAGGACTTTTCGCAAGGAGAATGCGATGAACATGATGGCCCTAGGAAAACCAAGCCGCTTCCTAGTGCCTGTTTTGCTAGTAGGCGTCCTAGCGGCCACACCGCTGCTCATTAGAGAAACATACTACATAAACCTGCTCTTTCTCGTCCTCTTATTCATCGCGCTAGCTCAAAGCTGGAATATCCTAGCAGGCCTTGCTGGGCAAGTTAACCTAGGCCACGCGGCCTTCTTTGGAATAGGTGCGTTGGCCTCCCGCATTCTATGGATTAGCGGGGTAAACCCATTTCTCGGAATTTTGGCCGGAGGCGTTCTGGCTACGTTTTTCGCTTTGATAATTGGTCTGCCAACGTTTAGGCTGAGGGGCATCTATTTCGCTATAGGAACTCTTGCGATGGCTGAGATACTTAGGCATGTAACGAAGAACGCTCTTCCGATATTGTCTCTGCTGCCAAGCGCGTACATAGTTGAATATGACCTCACGCCTCGCTACTACCTCGCCCTCACCCTAGCATTGATAGCATCCTTAACAGTATACATCCTCGTTAACTCAAAAATTGGGCTTGGGATGATGGCTGTTCAAGAAGATGAGGATGCAGCTGAGGCCTCCGGCGTGAGCGCACTCAAACATAAGCTCCTAGCCCTCCTGATAAGCTCATTTCTAGCAGGTCTCACAGGAGCACTTTTCGCATTCTACCAAGTCAGCTACTACTACGAACTGTCTTTCAGCCCAACATGGACTTTCGACGCTCTAATCATCACCTTCGTCGGAGGCGTAGGAACAATCATAGGACCGATAGTTGGAGCAGCCTTCTTCGTCGTATTCAGAGAATTGTTCGCTAGGTTCCTAGTTGAAGTGCACCTAATAGTCTTCGGAGCCCTATTCATAATCGTAGTTCTACTGCTCCCTGGTGGGATCATCGAGGCGACGGGCCGAGTTAGGCAATGGGCCAGATCGATTAGCAGTAGATAAATGACAGAAATCACCTTACATAAGGGATTGAGTTTGTCATTAGATTCCCCACGAGAAGTTTCTGGCACCGGCGTCTTTCAGGGAGGCCCATCAGTTGGTGAGATGATTGTCAAGAGTTGCTGTCGCACATGCGGTCATGGTGGATGTGGTGTACTCATACATGTAAGGAACGGCGTCATTTCAAAGATTGAAGGCGACAAGAATCATCCTATCAGCCGAGGTTACATTTGCAGCAAGGGCTTAGCGTCGGCGGAGCTGGTCTATCATCCTCAACGCCTTAAACAACCATTGAGAAGGGTTGGTGAGAAAGGGGAAGGGAAGTGGCAGAGCATTTCGTGGAATGAGGCGCTGGAGGCCATAACCCTTAGGTTAACTGAGTATAGAGACAAATATGGGCCTGAGTCCGTGGTAATAGCACAGGGGACCGGTAGGGATTACTCGCACTTTCTCTATAGGTTCTCAAACCTGTTTGGAACTCCTAACATACTTACCGCAGGCCACATGTGCTACGTTTCTCGGATAGGAGCTTGCCTCGTCACATGTGGAAACCTACCTATTTGCGATTACGATGGAAAACCCAAATGCGTCCTAGTCTGGGGAAGCAACATAATCAACTCTAACCCTGACGAGTACAAAGCCGTAGGACTGTTAAGCGCTCTCGATAGTGGCGCCAAGCTCATTGTCATCGATCCTAGAAAGACAAATCTCGCTGCAAGAGCAGACCTGTGGCTGCAACTTAGACCCGGCACGGACGCTGCATTGGCACTAGGCATGCTAAACGTGATTATGGCTGAACAGTTATACGACGAGAATTTTGTCAAAGAATATGCATATGGTTTCGACAGGCTCGCAGAACGCGCGAGGCAGTATCCTCCTGAAGCTGTTGAGAAAATTACTTGGGTGCCTGCTGAGCAGATTAGGCAAGCAGCGAGGATGTATGCAGAGAAAAAGCCAGCTTGTATTCAGTGGGGAGTTGCTATTGAGCAAAGCCTAAACTGCACGAGCAACAACCGCGCTCTAGTCTGCCTGATGGTGGTAACTGGAAACCTAGATATTCCAGGAGGAAATGTTTTCTTCGTCCCTCCGCCTGTACTTCCTTTCACTAAATTTGCTCTACATGAGAAGCTTTCGCCTGATCGAAAAAAGAAGATGCTGGGAGGAGAGGAGTACAAGCTTGCTGCCCGCGTAGCGCTGTGTACGCCTTACGTGGTGTGGCGTGCAATTTTGAAGGGTGAGCCTTATTCCGTGAAGGCCTTGTTGATCTTCGGCAGCAACCCTGTTATTACGCGGGCCAACGCGAGGGAGGTTTACCAAGCTTTGAGCAAGGTTGAGTTTCTGGTGGTTGCAGACCTGTTCATGACCCCGACAGCAGAGTTAGCGGATATTGTGCTTCCGGCTGCTTCATGGCTTGAACAGAACAATGTAGCTGACTACTGGAAGAGGCATGGATACGTGTTTCCTCGACGAAAGGTTGTTCAAGTAGGCGAATGCTGGTCGGATCAAAAAATCTTCAATGAACTGGGCAAGAGGCTTGGATATGGGGAGTTATTCTGGAGGGATGTAGACGAGGCGCTTGACGAGATGCTGAGACCCGCTGGCGTATCTTGGTCGCAGTTTAAAGATATGGATTTTCTTAGGGGCAAAATGGAGTATGAGAAGCATAAGCGGGAAGGCTTCAGAACACCTACAAAGAAAGTTGAGCTTTACTCAACAATACTTGAACAGTGGGGGTACGACCCCTTACCTAACTACACCGAGGTTCCTGAAAGCCCAGTCAGCAACCCGGAGCTGGCCCGAGAATATCCGTTCATCTTGATTACAGGAGCGAGAATACCTGTATTCTTCCATTCAGAACACCGCATGATCTCATCATTGCGGAAGATGCATCCAGACCCAATAGTGGAAATACATCCTGAGGTAGCTGACAAAATCGGCGTTAAGAATGGCGAATGGGTTTACATCGAGACACCTAGAGGTAGAATAAGGCAAAAGGCTAAGCTTACTGAGAATATTGATCTAAGGATAGTTCACGCTGAGCATGGGTGGTGGTTTCCTGAAAGAGGCGGCAGAGGCTATGGATGGGACGAATCTAATGTCGATATTCTAACTGAAAACAAGCCCCCTCTAGACCCCTGCATGGGCTCCACAAACCTGAGAGTACTGATGTGCAAAGTGTCCAAGGCCTAGTGAGAAATGGATATGGTGAATAATGAATCTCAATCGCAGTTCATATGGACTCTCCGTGAACTGCAGTATCCCTCTAAGCTCAATGCGTCAGACCGCATCTTAAACGAGCAAAAAGCAAAGAGCCTTGGGAACAAAGTGGCCATCTTTTCCGAAGACGACAAGGTCACCTATAGTGAACTGTGGAGAACGGTTAACACATTTGGCGCTGCGCTGAAGGCCATTGGGATCAAGAGAGGAGATAGGGTTCTCATTCGGACTCTAAACATACCCGAGTTCATCGTAAGTAATCTCGCGATTCTAAGAGTTGGCGCCGTAAGCGTACCAACAATGATGTTACTTAGAGCTAGAGAAATTGCGTATATCGCTAATGATTCTGAGGCCAAATTGATGGTGGTATCTTCAGACCTTATGGAGGAGGTGCAAAAAGCCAGAGATGAAATGAAGACGATGAAGAGCATTGTGTTGATTGGAGAAAGCTCAGGGGATTATAAGGCCAAAGACATCTTTCCCTATGAGGAACTACTGGCCAGAGTGAAGGAAATCATAGCTGCGGAGGAAACAGACAAAGAAGATCTGGCTTTACTCATATATACGTCTGGAACCACAGGGCTTCCGAAGGGTTGCATATACTCCCACGCACAAGTATTAGCGGCGATCGACACCTATGCCAAACATGTCCTTGAAATCAGGGGAAACGATGTGGTTGGCAGCCATGTAAGCATGGCTTTCAATTATGGATACCACGGCATTGGCACAGCTCCCCTTCACTTCGAAGCGTCAGCATCGCTAATTGAGCTAGGCCCGAAGAAATTTGATGTTGAAAAGATCTTTGGAACAATCCAAAAGCATGGAATAACGATTCTTTTCAGCGTTCCTACAGCATACCGTCTGATGCTGAGGGCGGGAAAAGAGATTGAGAAGTATGACCTCAGCTCCCTAAGACTCTGCGTAAGCGGCGGCGAACCGCTTACTGCCCCCGTCTTCGAGGAATGGAAGAGGAGGTTTGGCGTCGAGATAATAGAGCATCTAGGAACGACTGAGATGAATGCCATTTGTTCCAGCACACAGGGGAAGGTCAAACTTGGGTCTTGCGGCCTCCCAGTCCCAGGTTTCGAACTTAAACTATTGACTGATGACGGCCGAGAATGTTCACCGGGAACTCCGGGGAACTTAGCTGTCAGAGGGCCTACTGGGATTAGATACTGGAGAAAACCCGAAAAGCAAAAGGAAATGGTGAGGAGCGGTTGGAACTTCACCGGAGATGTCTTGTACAAAGACCAAGAAGGATACTTCTGGTACGTAGCGAGAACTGACGATATAATAAAGAGCTCAGCTTATCGAATCGCACCACAAGAAGTGGAAGGCGTTTTAATGGAACATCCCGGTGTTTTGGAAGCGGGCGTAGTAGGCGTCCCAGACCAACTGAGAGGCCAGAGAGTCAAGGCATTCGCAGCGCTTAAGGAAGGTTATCAGCCTTCGAAAGTTCTAGAGGAGGAATTAAAGAAATTTGCGATGGAAAAGATAGCGCCCTACAAAGCGCCAGCGGAGATAGAATTTCTGGAGGCGTTGCCGAAGGGTCCCACACAGAAAATAAGAAGGGCTGAGCTTAGAAAATTATCCAATCTTAGACAAGCCCATGGTTAACTTAAGAACATATCTCTAAATTCTTTCGCTTGACATTCTTGTTAGAGCCTCATGCTCTTCTATTGGAGGTTGACACAGAGAGATACGAAACAATCAATAAAGGATCCATCTCTGCAGTGAGGGATCCTTTCAGAAGGCATCCCCTCGGATAGGCTTACGAAAGATAGGCGGTTTTGGGAATTAGAAGAACCAGCATAGTTCCGAGGCGGATCACTTTCTGAGATTCAGATAGAAATTGTCTCGGAGACTTGGAAAGGATCAGTTTCCTTGAACGGTAAGTATCTGCAACGCCCATGACCTCATTCCGAAAGCTCTGGGGAAAGCTAGACAGAGGTAATTATTTGAAGGTGAAGATGAGGTTATTTCTCGGCAAAGAAGTTGAAAAATTGTCGTTGATTGAGAGGTACGGTCCTCCGAGGGAGTTGTGGCCGAGGTTTGGGCTGGATTTCCCTGAGGCAAGGGAGTGGCCAGCTAAGCTAAACATAGCCGAGGTTCTCGTTGACGACAACTTGAAGCGTGGAGATAAACCCGCCATCCTATACGAGGATAGGCAGATAAAGTATCGCGAACTACAACTGATGATCAACAAGTTTGGAAACGCACTGAAGGTCCTCGACGTGAAGCCTTACGACCGAGTGATGTTAAGGCTTCCGAACATACCTGAGTTCATAGTAAGTAGTTTGGCAGTTCAAAAGTTAGGCGCGGTAAGCGTGCCGACCTTCACCTTACTAAAGGCAAAGGAGCTCTCGTACATAGCCAGTGACTGTGAAGCGAAAGTCCTCATCACTACTCCGTCTCTACTCGAAGATGTTGAAAAGGCCAAGGGCGAGCTCAAGACAATCAGGCACATAGTGCTGGCGGACGCTAAACCTAGCGAAGTGGAGGCGCCGTACATAGCCTTCGACTATCTGATGGATGACTTCAAAGAAGCTACTGGCCTAGAACCTGTACGCGTAGACCAAGATGAAGTCACGCTGTTGCTGTATACATCGGGTACGACCGGCCCGCCCAAAGGCTGCATTCATACCCATAGGCACTACCTAGCGGTTGCTGACTGCTACGCTAAGAATGTGCTTCAAGCTAGGGAGGATGATGTTTGGGGTGGGCCGCCGACAATGGCGTTTGCCTATGGACATACTGGCCTCATATGCAATCCGCTCAGGCATGGTGCTACCACCTCGCTGGTAGGTTCCGGTCGGTTCGAGCCAGCATCAATGTTCCAGCTGATCGAAAAGCATGGGATATCCGTCTTCTACGGTGTCCCAACAGCCTATAGGACTATGGTGGCGTTGAAGCATGAGCGCGGGAAATACGACTTCAGCTCGCTTAGAGTTTGCGTAACAGCAGGGGAACCATGTCCTCCATCCCTATATTACACGATCAAGGAATTTTTCGGCTGCGAAGTCCTCGAGCATATGGGCTGCACAGAGCTTTTTAACGGCTTCATCTCGACGAGGTTTGGACAAGTCAAACCTGGCTCCATGGGCCTCGCGGTGCCGGGATACGACGTGAGAATCCTTGGCGACGACGGAAACGAGGTGAAGACAGGAGAGGTTGGGCATCTAGCGGTAGCAGGGCCCATAGGCATAAGGTATTGGAAGCTGCCGGAAAAGCAAGCCGAATCCGTTAGAAACGGCTGGAACCACACGGGGGACATGGCCTACAAGGATGAGGAAGGCTTCTTCTGGTTCGCCAGTCGAAGCGACGATATTATCAAGACCGCTGCCTACAGGGTTTCGCCCCATGAAGTTGAAGAAGCATTAATAAAGCATGGGGCAGTGGCTGAAGCAGGAGTCATAGGCGTACCTGACCTAGAGAGAGGCCAAATAATCAAAGCCTTCATAGTCCTGAAGCCGGACCATAAGCCCAGCAGCAGGCTCGAAGAGGAGCTTAGAGTTTTCGTTAAGGATCAAATAGCACCCTACAAGGCACCAAAAGAAGTGGAATTCGTTAAGGAACTGCCGAAAACCGAAACGGGCAAAATTAGGAGGGCAGAGCTTAAGCGAAAAGAGCTCAAAAAGTGATGCTGGAAGCAAACAACCAGCATTCTCCAATGTAGAAATCGTGAAGTTCAGGCTGAACTTATTCGGCAAGCTTACTGGTTTGTGGACTCGTTTGGAAATGTTGTGGGTGGCCGTAGACTTGTAATCTCCGTATTGAGCATTGTTTCTTTTCTTGAAAAACAACGGAATAGTTCAATCTGGGGTTGATATTGAAATGAAGCTTGGCGAAGCTAAGTTCTCACATATCTTCCAGCAGGCGAAGATAGGTACGATGACAGCGAAGAATAGAGTGAAGTACGCTGCCTGCTCAGTTTCAAACTTCAACACTTTGGACGGATGCGTCACGGAGAGAGAGTTTGGGCGTATGGTTGAAATCGCGAAAACTGGGGCTGGCATCATAACGAACCAAGGTGCGTATCCGGACAGTAAGGGGGAGGGGAAAGCATACTCTAGGCAGTTGTGCATATCCGATGACAGCTACATTCCCGGACTTCGAAGAATAGCAGACCTAATCCATGAGTATGGTGGAATCGCCATTCAACAGATACTGCACGGAGGAAGGATGGGTGGAGTTAGCCTAAGCTACTGCGTTCAACCCTCCGCTGTCCCGCAGACTCTCCCTCACTTCAAACCCCCTAGAGAAATGACAAGGGATGAAATCAAGCAGTGCGTTAAGGATCATGCCGAGGCGGCTCAAAGGGCGATTGAAGCCGGGTTTGACGGAGTTGAAATCACCAGTTTCATGGGGTATTTGCTTGCAAACTTCAACTCCAAATTTACGAACAAGCGAACGGATGAGTATGGAGGAACGGTGGAGAACAGAGGGCGATTCATGTGCGAAACCATAGAAGCCGTTAGAGATGCGGTGGGAAAAGAGCATCTGTTCGCTATTAGGCTGAATGGCGCTGAGCTCATGGAGGAGTTCGGCGGTGACTCCGAGGATGAGTGCCTAGAATTCATGAAGATGGCGGAGAAATCCGGCGTTGACTGCATTAGCATCGTAGTTGGATGGCATGAGTCGCGAGCCTCTACGTTGGGCAGGGATGTTCCATCAGATCAGTGGCTCTATTTGGCTGAATGCACTAAGAAGGTGGTTAAAGTGCCGCTTGCCTTTGGCCCACGTTTCGGAAGTCCGCGAATGGCTGAGAAGGCCATTGCGGAGGGGAAAATAGATTTCTGGGAAGTTTGCAGGCCTTTACTCGCTGACCCCCAGCTTTTAACGAAGGTGGCTGACGATAGGCTTGAGGAAGTCAAGCCTTGCATAGGGTGCCTCATATGTCTGGCGAGGCTGTTTCGAAACCTACCCTATATTTGCACTGTAAACCCTAGACTGGGCCACGAAGTGGAACCTGAATATCAAATCTTTCCCGCAGCAGTCAAGAAGAAGATTATGGTAATCGGTGGAGGACCTGCGGGCATTGAATGCGCGATAACCGCAGCCCAGCGAGGTCATGAAGTTTCTCTTTACGAGAAAAGAAAACAGTTTGGCGGGCAGCTCATTGCGGCGTCAAGGGAGCAGCCAGGAGGCTACATATTCATGGATTTAGTCAAATATTATGGGGACCAACTGAAGAAATTCGACGTTAGCATTCGGCTTCAGACAGAGGTTACTAGCGAGCTCGTGAGGAAGGTCAGTCCCGACGTTGTGGTTGTGGCTACAGGCGCCTACATCGACATTCCCAAGATATCTGGTAGCGACATGAGCAAAGTTGTAAACGCCCAAGATGTTTTGGAGCGCGGAAGCATTGCGGGGGAGAAAGTTCTTGTTTGGGGGGGAAGAAGAGCAGGACTTGTAGCTGCGGAGTATCTCGCAGCAAAAGGGAAGCAAGTATCTATCGTCGAAGAAAGCAAACGATTAGGGGACGATGTGATTGCGACGTTTAAGTGGCGACATGCCGCTTGGGTCAAGGAACTCAAAATCAATGCTCTTACGGGCACGAGGGTCAAGATGATAGGAGAGGGAGGAGTCACTATCGTTGACTCTGCTGGCAAGGAAGCTGTTGTGCCTACAGACATCATTGTAGCAGCGGCGCCGAGGAAGCCGAGGCAGGAGCTAATAGAAGCCTTGGAGTTTTTATGCGACGAGTTATACGTGATTGGGGACGCCCTGATGCCGCGGTCGCTGCACAACGCAATCCACGAGGGCTTCAGGACAGGAGTCAGAATCTAGGCGTTTTACAGTCTCGGTGACGAGACTGGAATCCGCCCTTTTTTGGAAATGCTCTCGTGGGGAAACTACTTTTAGTCGCAAGAGCCGTAGCTTACACGGACATAGCTCAGGCTTTGTTTTACGAGGGGAAAATACGGTGGTTATCGAGGTACCTCTGGAGAAGAAGTGGAAAACAATGCAGGATATTTGCAGAGGCTTTCACTTTACATGGAGAAAGATAGTGAGTGAAGAGTTTGGTCCGGAAAAAGCGAGAAAACTCGTATTGAAATTCTGGGAGAAGACAGGTGAAGAAACTGGAAAACTGTACTTGATGACGTCTAAAGTAGATCCTGAAGATGTATCGACCATTGCGAAAGCGATAGTAGTCAGCAGCTTGATAATGGATGAAGATGCTCAAATCGCGGAGGCGTCAAAAGAAAAGGCGATAATTCGCACAATTCGCTGCCCTTGGTGGGAATGGTTTAGGAAACTTGGGATTGCTGGCGAAGAATGCAAGGATGGATGCGATATTTGGTATGAATCAATGTTAAGGGTGATAAACCCGGGATTTGAAAACCTTACAACTAAGGCTTTCCCTCTAGGAGATGAATTTTGCGAGCATGTCCTCACGAAACGCTACTCTAAGCGGCATTAAATGCGCGTTCTGGGATTGCGACAAATGTAGGCTTATTGGGGACTGATAGTTTGCTTAACACTGTTCGTCTCAGCTTTAGGGCAAAATTGCCCTAACAGAGGAAGTAAAGCAGGTTTATTAACTCTACAGAAATCTCTTTAGCGATACATCCGATCGAAATGTCTAGCATCGATCAATTCGTGACTTAAGAGGAAGATGGGACTGTGAACCTGACCGTTCGCCTTAGCAGGCCCACCATATTAATCGAACGGTAACAGTTCGAATAAGTTGGAGAAGGCTAATGCCCCAGTTAAAAACTAATAGACCGCGTCAGGAACTCGGTTTTCGAAACGTTGTGAGACTGGGATATGTAAGCCTCTTCACCGACGTATCGACTGAGATGATTCTGGGTGTCCTGCCGTTCTTCATTGTGAAGGAGCTTCGGGGAACCGCTGCTATCTTGGGAGTCATTGAAGGTGTTGCTGAAGCTGTCAACTATCTTTTCAGAGTTTTCGCAGGGTTCCTGACAGATAAGATTGGTAGGCGGAAACCGTTAGTGTTACTTGGATATGGCCTCTCATCAATTGCGAAGCCGCTTTTCGCTGTTGCCAGCTCGTGGGGCCACGCTTTCAGTGTAAGAGTTGCTGATAGAGCTGGGAAAGGGATGCGAACATCGCCTAGAGACGCGCTCATCAGTGACTCAATCGCAAAGTCAGAAGCCGGGAAAGGATTTGGTCTTCATCGATCACTCGACCAACTGGGTGCCGTCCTAGGCCCACTCTTGGCGTTCGTTGCGATTCCGTTTGTTGGAGTGCGAGGAGTGTTCTGGCTTTCCTTTGCTCCTGCAGTAATGGCGCTACTTGTCCTACTCTTCTTCGTGAAAGACACACGTGGACCAGCTATGCATAGGAGCGTTTTCGAGAACGCTAGAGCTGTTTTGAACCGCGAATTCGTCTTTTTGCTTGCGGTTCTTGGAATTTTCACGATAGGTGCCTACAACTTCTCATTCATTCTCTTGAAGGCTGGGTCACTCGGTGTCCAAGAGGGCTATATTCCATTGGTGTATGCCTCCCTCAATGTTGCAACCGTCATCCTTGGCCTACCGGCTGGAATACTTGCTGACAAAGTTGGGAAGTTTCCTGTGCTCTGCCTTAGCTACACAATTTTCCTCGCCACATCAGTCGCGGGACTCCTGCTTACTGGATACCCGGTCTACGCATTTCTGATAGCTCTTCTCTTCGGAAGCTACCTCGCAATATCGGAAACTGTTCAGCGCGCCATGATACCCGACTTTAGTAGGCCGGAACTCAAAGGAACAGCCTATGCCTTCTACTATACTCTTGTTGGCACGGGGTCGCTGGCCGCGAACTCGATATTCGGATCGCTGTGGAGTAACGTAAGCCCCGCAGCAGCCTTTCAGTATAGCATTGTCACTTCCACAGTTGGGCTTATTGCTCTGGTTATGTTGATGGCTGTAGTAGCCAGATCAAAAGGCTAGAGCGCTTCGGCATATTCTTTCGAGTCCAAACAAGTTCAGGACTTGGCTAAGACTCTAGAAGACAAAATTGAAAGGATTCTCAGCGCCAGAAAGAAAATCCAAACAAGAACAACGATTAGAGTAATGCCACTAATCGCAAGGTGAAAACTTGTCAAGAAGGGGAAATACAGTGCGTAAACGACGAGGGCGAAGATTACATAGAAGGTATATTTGAAAAGAGTCAATGCGTCTGCGTAAGCCATCCCTTTCTTAGAACCATATTTTCTGGCTGGAAAAAAAGCAAACGCATCAATCAGTTTCCTGAAGCTGGGTATGGCTCGGAATATGAAAACCGTGAACATCATGAAGACAATTAGGGTAACTATTTGCCCGGTTTGCAAGTCCAAGGAGTAGGCGACGGGCATGAAAACCAAAACGCCGAAAAGCCACGTTACGAGGGCTGTGATGAGATTATGAAATGTAGCTGGACCGTAAGCTCTAAGACATTGAATAAGCTTTTCGATTTCCTTTCTCTGTCCGATCGCCATATACCATACCGTTTTCTCTTAGAAAACAGGATTTAACGCGACCCTTGAATGTCGCTGTCAGGTCTTCTTAGCGCGTTTTTCCAGTTCTTCAGCCCATTTTGCTGTGTATCCTGCGATTTCCGCAGCTATTGCCCTACAGCTTCTCCATAATGCAAAGACAGCCCAGACTACAATGATGATCAAGACGGCTGCCGGTATCGCGGGGTGAATTCTTCCCAGATATTCTGCGAACAACAAATAGGTCAAAGATACAACGACGACATAAATTACGCCTTCCAAGCCTGTTCTGTAATGTCGAAATGATTCTACACTGACTTCACCCTTCGCCTTTCCAAGCTCATACGCCAAGACGCCAGCAATTCCGCTGGTTAATCTACGAACGTCAATAAAAACCGTTAACACTACGATGGCCAGAACTATGACTACGATGAAGCTGATAATTGAATGAATGGGATATCCGAAATAGACCTGCTCTATTCCTTTAGCGATAGGCAAAAACACCATATACCCGAAGATCCAGATCAGTATCGCCGCGCCGATGGAAAAGACGACTCTGGTACCGACCTCGCGCACAGCCCTTGC
>CAZAQQ010000019.1:0-13505 GCA_964487485.1 uncultured Candidatus Bathyarchaeia archaeon
AATATGTAGAAGTTGAAGGCACGGCCTCTAATCTCCTCGACAGTGCCCTTAACTACAAAGTCTTTCGAATCCTTGCCCACGAAAGGCCCAACATAAGGCGCGATCCAATAGTCCATCTCCCAACCAGCAACCCTGAACACCCTTTCTTTGTAAATGTCACCGCTCTTAGCCTCCCAAACCTCCACGGGCTTGACGGTAACGAGGAAAAGTGGAGCCGCCGCGAAAAACACAACGCTGGCGACCAGTATTATCAGCCCGACAACCAGCAAAACGGTGGATAGCTTCATGACATAGCCGCCACCTCGAGTTGCCCAGCCTTCCGGCGCCTAACCCAATTTTCAAGCTCTATGACAACCGTGACTGGCAGACTGAAAAATAACAATAAGCCAAACAGGTACATTAGACCCAACATTAACGTAGGCTTATCGTGGGTCGCAATTTCACCTAGTGCGCCAATAACGCTGAATATGGCCCAAAATATCCCACCGACTAGAGTCAGAATGAAGCCCAAAACAATGGCCTCAAAATTAGCCACTAGAAATAGAAGGGTTCCCAGCGACTAATAAGGATGTATGAAAGCTCACAGTTGGTTGCAAAATATCCCACCGACGAGTCAGGATGAAGCCCATAGATTTAGGGATGATGATCTGGAAAATGCGAGGAAGCCACCAATTACGCATTGAGGTTCTTTCAGCTTGAAGCAGCGACCTTGGAGAGATACGGGGGGACCATCAACGGAAACAAGCCCTAAGAAGATAAGCAACTCTGAGCTTTTTCATGCATTTAAGGAGTCTTCTTCTATCGATTAGCTACTAGACTAACGTGGCTTTCAAAAGGTTCTAATGCGACCCCTCACTTTTGAGGGAGTGGAAGCGCGCCTTATTCTACGGGGAGAAGCTGTTGAAGCCTAGGGGAGAGAAGCCCGGAGTTGAGTTGTGCAACATACTTATTAGAATTGGAGCCCTCAAGTTTGGACTCTTCACCCTAACAAGCGGTAAGCTGAGTCCATACTATATTGACCTGAGAATTGTGCCTAGTTTCCCAGACGTGTTCAAGCGGATAATAGGCTTCTACGAAGAAGTTGCGAGGAAAGCTATTGGCCTGAAATCCTTCACTCGAGTTTCTGGGATTCCCACGGCAGGCATCCCGTTCGCCTCAGTTTTGGCCTTCAACCTAGGAAAACCCTTCTTGTACGCGAGGAAGGAAGCCAAAACGCACGGCCGAGAAAAAAGAGTTGAAGGGCTTCTTCACCCGGGCGATAAAGTTCTGATCGTAGACGACCTTATCACCACTGGGAAAAGCACAATTCAAGCGATTGAAGCAGTTAGGGCTGAGGGAGGAGTAGTCAAGGATGCACTGGTACTAATCGACCGGCAGGAACTTGGCGAACAAAACCTGAAAAAAGTCGGAGTTAAACTACACTCATACATGAAAATCTCCAAGGTAGCCAAGATCCTAATGGACATAGGAACAATTGACGAAAATCAATACCGAGAAATCCTCAAACAAGTCGCATAAGACAACAACCGCTCGCCGATCTGGAAGCCGCACCTCAAAACTACCCCCCTGTACACCCACATCCCATCTCCTGATAAGCACGCTTCTTTTCGAGGAAGCAAAGTCTGGATCAGCTTCGAAGAGCATTTATATGTTTCCAGCATTCCTTCAACATGATGATTGACGATATGGGTTACATGAAGATTAGGGCCACTGTCGGCTGCCCGGATGGGGCTAGGTTGATGGAGGTTGAATTCTTGGCTGATAATGGTTCTTGGTACATGGTTTTACCACCATCCATAGTAAGGGAACTGGGCCTTAGCCCTGTAGCTACTAGAAGCTTGGTCTTGGCTGATGGAAGAAAACTTGAAGCCCCGCTTGTAGTAGTCTACGTAAAGGCTCTTGAGGGTGAAAGTATCGCTCTAGCTGCTGCCGCCGACTCTTCCGAACCCTTACTGGGAACATCCACCTTGAGGATTTGGGCATAGCAATAGACCCGACAACGGGTGAAGCCAGAAAGGTAAGAGCCGCGGGTCTTATGCTGTAGTCCAATCCTTGCGTGGAATTTGCAGCTTCATCTGTTTCTTACGGTTCCTTACTATTTTCTGCTGCAGGTTCTGCATATGGGTAGATTGCTCTTGGATAGGTTTCAGCCAGCGTCCGCAGCTTCATTACAGCTTCGACTAGGTCATCTGGGCTAATACCCGGTGTCTGAGCTTTGCTCTTACTGTAGAAGAGGCTTACTCTTTCAGCTATTTGGTCACTGTTCAGAGACGCCCCCTTCACGCTTGATTCCAAGTCACGCAGCTTCTCTTCCGGGATCATGAAGAAGTCTCCTGAAAACATGATGTCGAGGATTTTCTCACCGATTAGGACGGCTCTAACCCGGATAAGCTTCTTCGCCTTATGGTCAACCTCGACGACCTTCACTCCATCCGCAATCCTAACAGCCTTCCCTTCCATAAGCTCAGCATGCCTTCTCTTCTGGAGGCTAAGCCAATCCTCAGAGAGATGTTTAGGTCTAGTCTCTTGCTCCCAAATGCGGGTTTCTTCAGCGGTCGGCGGGGACGGAGTCAGTTTGATCTCCAATATGCGCTCATAGCCCTCAACAAGCAGCTTCTTGATGTGCTGGATATCCGGGACCTGACCCAGCTCCCCCTTGAGAGTGGTAACCCACTCCTTCATGCTCTTAGCCATCTTGTCCCTGAACTTCTCACTGGGAACTTTCAAAACCCGGGCCATAAGATTATAGTCCAAATCAAGGATTATGTTCCCAACGAGGATAGTCGTATTCTTGCCGAACTGTCCTGCGCCATTCCCAGATATCTTCTTTCCCCTCACAATCACATCGTTCAAAGCCTTGAACTCAGCTGGGAGACCTAGCTGCCGGTACACGAAAACGGTAACGCCCAGCAACTTCTCAAACAATTCTTCAACCTGCGAGGGAATTGCCCTACTCTTTTTCTGGGCCACCACCTGATAGAAGACTTGGTTGCTGTCCAGGTAGGTTGCGCCTCCACCCTGAGACCTTCTGATAATGGGAAGCCCCCTTTCCCGACAATAATCAACGTCAACTTCCTTCTCTAACTCTTGATGGTAGCCAATGCAAACGTATGGACTGGCAGGCTGAACGAGGAGGATTGTGTTGGGGGAGAGACCCTTGTC
Organism: uncultured Candidatus Bathyarchaeia archaeon; assembly: GCA_964487485.1. GTDB lineage: Archaea > Thermoproteota > Bathyarchaeia > 40CM-2-53-6 > CAZAQQ01 > CAZAQQ01. Next base: position 3,163 of record CAZAQQ010000019.1, read on the forward strand.
TACCGCAGTTGCAACAGCTTCGTAGAACGTCTGCGCCATATACGGCTCAGCCTTCCCCAAATCTATCAGACGCCAGTTCTCCAAGTGACATCCGGTCCCTATAGAAATTGGAGCTGAGTACCAGCATGTACATAAAGGCTTTGTGATTCCGGAGCAAGGCAGAACCAGAAATCGGCTGAACATTTCTCGATAACATCCGGTAGGTTTAAGTAATACAATAGATTTTGGTATTACTTGGGAACTCAGCTATGACAGAACAGATTGTTAGCGTGACAAAAAAGGGTCAGGCAACGATCCCCAAGGAAATGAGAGAAAGGCATGGCATTCGGAAAAAGGCCCTCGTTGTCGAGATTGAGGAAGGAATACTGGTGAAACCTCTGCCTAAACCATCTGCGGACCGCGGGTCGTTAAAAACGATCCTTAAAGATAAGACCTCGAGAGAAGTTCTCTTTGAAGTTCGAAAGGAAGAGTTACGTCGAGAGAGGCAGCTTTTGAAGCATATGAAGGAGTAGACCAGATAACAGTTGAGCGTAGTATTAGACACAGAGGGCTTACTCATCTTTTATCTCGATGAGCCCGGAGCTGAGACAATGGAGAAGTATCTCGACAAAACCCAAATTGGAGAACTGACTGGATATCTGAATGTTGTGAACTTAGCGGAGTTTTACTACATTCTCTTTCGGCGCGACCCCAAACTCGCTAATGAAAAGGAAAATAACCTGAGATCCTACGGTTTGAAGATCGTGCCAGTGACGGATAACAGGCTTTGGAGAGAGGCAAGCTTGATCAAAGCTGAACATGCTTTATCCCTTGCCGACTCATTCGCTGTAGCAACAGCAAAAATTATGAACGCAAAGCTAATCACGGGCAGAGACCAAGAGCTCAAAAGAGCTGGGGTACCGCTTATCAAACTAAGATAGAACTGAGAGGATTGAATTCATTATCCGCTCGTATTTCTAAACATTGAGTGTATATGGCAATGGTGCTGGAAAACTCGCTCTAGGTGAGGCGTTGTCAAACAGGCGAGCAGTGAGAAGACTCGTCGAGAGTTTGGGAAGCAAATTCTCCACGGGGCTGGGCATCAACATTGCTAGGGATGATGAAAAGGAGGTTTTCAGATGGTTTTTATCCTCTATCCTCTACGGCGCAAGGATAACGGAAAGAATCGTTACCAACACTTTTCAGAAGTTCTCTGAAAAACAAATTCTTACTCCCGACAAGATCTTGCAGACAGGCTGGGACGGTCTCGTGCAAGCTCTGGACGCTGGAGGATATGTTCGCTATGACTTCAAGACCGCGACGAAGCTTCTTGACATCATGAAGACTCTTACGGAGAAATACCACGGTAGCCTAACCAACCTTCACAATGCAGCTTCAGACCCCAGAGATCTGGAGAGACGGCTGAAAGAGCTTGGAAAAGGTATAGGAGACGTAACAGCGAACATCTTTCTCAGAGAATTGAGAGGAGTCTGGAAGAAGGCCTGCCCCCTTCCCGGAGACCTAGCGCTTGAAGCAGCTGAAAATCTGAGACTTGTCAGGCTAAGGAGACGAGACGAGGTTGGACGAGGCCAAGCATTGAAAGACCTCGAGAAAATCTGGAAGGAAAGCAGCGTGAAAGGAAAAACCTTCGTTCATTTTGAGGCCGCTCTCGTAAGGCTTGGGAAAGATTTTTGCAGAAGAAGGAAATGCAAAGCTTGCACGCTTGAAAGCTATTGCAGAAAACGGCGGCGGTAAAATATGTCAGCCAATTAGCTCTTCACGAGCTTGGCCACGAAAAACCCGTTTGATTCGTGGATATGCGGGTATAGCCGCTGGCAGCTCACTAATCCGCGAAATCCCGGCAGGCCTATGCTTTTTCGCGCCTTTGCAAGCTTGAAATCTGGGTGGAGCTTGAGAAAGCGTTCGATGAGGAACTCGTTTTCCTCTAGGGTGATGCTGCATGTGGAGTAGATGATGCTTCCGCCCGGCTTTATGAGTTCGCAGAGGTTTTCAAGCATGGACCACTGCACCTTCGATAGAACATGAATCGTGTCAGGGCTTGTCCTCCACTTAGCCAAGGGTGTTCTAGCGAAAATCCCAGTTCCTGTGCAGGGTGGGTCTAGTACCGCGATGTCTGCTTTCATGTTTAGGGGCAGTGGTTGGCGAGCATCTCCTATTAGCGGCTCAGCTATCTTCACCCCTAAACGATTCATCTCTTTTTTCCAAACACCCATTCTGCGTGTCGAATAGTCAACAGAGTGTATCCTACCCCTGTTCTTCATCAATTGCGCTAGGTAGCTGGTCTTAGATCCTGGAGCGGCGCAGATGTCTAGCACCAAGTTACGCGGCTTCGCATCTGCAATTTCAACGCATAAACAACTGGATTTATCCTGAATATGGAATAGGCCTGACTTGTAGGCATCTGTCCTCACAAATGGTACTTTAGCCTTCACCAGCTTGTATAGGAATCTCAACCCAACTACTTCCTCAAGTTCTATCCCTTCCTTGGAAAGCTCGTTGAGAATATCCTCCTCATCGCCTCTCAGCGTGTTTACCCTCAAATATGTGGGTGGAGGTTTCATGTTTCCTCGCAGAAGCTTCACAGCTTCGCCTCTACCTAGAAGTGTGCTGCAAAGCTGCACGAACCAGGCTGGGTGAAATGTCTCAAGAGCGATTCGCTCACTATTGGCCGCCCTGCTAACAAGATCGTTTGGATCTGTTCCAAGTATTTTTCCAAAAGCAATCTCCACAGTCCTAAGCTCCCGCCAGCCAAGTAGGCGCCTCCCAGACTTTAGGAAGTTTACTGCTTCATTGAAACTCGATCGGTGGAACTTTGTCCAGTAAATGTACAAACGTATGAAGTTCTTGACTCCAAGCTTGAAACTCCCAAGTGATTTTGGATGCAATGCCTCATCAGCAACTTCATCTATAAGGTTCAGTCTTCGAAGAGTTTCCATAATCATTAGTTGAGCCATTCTAAGTGAGCTAACATTTTTCACGGCAAGCTGCTTCGAGGCTTTCGCGAAAGCCTGTCTTTCACTCAGCCTCTCAAGCTCCATCCAGCTTAAAGCCTCAACTGACAATCCTAAAGCTTCAGACATCAAGTGTTCCAAGCCTGCCTGCCATGGTCATCGACGCAAAGCTTATGGAAATTGTTTTAATTCAGCCAAACAAATAGCGGAGTTGGAGCAAAATAATGTTATGACGCAGCGGCTGGAAGCCTACTTCTCCCAAGTAGAAAAGGTTGAAAAATCCCCAGAAGATCAACTGATGGCTGAAAAGAAATCTCTTGAGTTTACGCCTCAGACTCCTCTCGACTTTCCGGAATCATACTTTATATCCATTGGGTATGATGGAGAGAAGCGTAAGGCCTACCTGAAACTCTACGAATCGAAAACCAACCATATCCACTTTCTGTATGATGACACAGGCCATATGCCGTACTGCCTCTCAACCGAAGACGTGGGAAAACTTCAATCTAACGAATCTCTCACGAGGCATACGGGCTTTGACCACTTGGAGCAAGTTGAAAAATTTGATGCGTTGCGAGATGGAGAAGTTAAGCTTACTAAGATTGTTGCGAAAGACCCTCTTTCAATAGGCGGGAGGCCTGTTGGATGCATAAGGGACATCATAAAGGCTTGGGAAGCAGACATAAAATACGTTGAAAACTACATTTACGATCGTCTACTCGAGCCCGGAATGCAGTATAGGGTGGAAAATGGAAAGCTTATTCAAACTGAATACCATCCGCCGCCTGAAACCCTTCAAACCTTGAAACGCGCTTTAGGAGATGAGTCTCCAGAACATATGACTCTGGCCCTAGACTGGATTCGGTTGCTGGAATCTCCAGTCCCAGAATTCAGACGCGCCGCCCTAGATATAGAAGTCTCCTCCCCTGTGGCAACGAGGATTCCAGATCCCAGCCAAGCTGAGCATCCAGTGATATGCGCAACAATCTTCGGCTCAGACAGTAGGAAACGTGTGTTGTTGCTGAAGAGGCTTGGCGTAGAGCAGGGAGGCGAGTTGGCTTTGAGTGGAGTGAGTATAGAGTACTACGACAGCGAGGACAAGCTTCTCATCGAAATATTCAAGGCGCTGCTGGACTACCCAATTGTCCTGACTTTCAACGGAGATGATTTTGACCTAAGATATTTGTGGCATCGTGCGCAAAATAGGGGGTTCACTAGGGAGCAGATACCGATGGAGATTGGTAGAGACACTGCGTCACTGAAGTATGGTGTTCACATAGACCTTTACAGGTTCTTTTTTAATAGGTCTATTCAGGTTTACGCGTTCGGTCAAAAATATAGAGAGATAACCCTCGACGAAGTCGGCGAATCCCTGATCAACATCAGAAAGAAGGAAATTGAAGCGCCGGTTTCGGAGCTCACCTACAGAGACTTGGCTGAATACTGTTTCAGAGACGCTGAAATCACTATGGGTTTAACAACCTTCAACGACAGCCTCGTCATGAAGTTGATCATGGTTCTGTCAAGAATAAGCTACATGCCCATGGAAGACGTAACCCGTCAGGGTGTTTCCAGCTGGATTAGAAGCCTGATGTACCGCGAACATAGAAAGCGAAACTACTTAATCCCTAGGCCGGAGGATATTCTAGCCCTCAAAGGCGGAACCACTACTGAAGCAGTTATTAAAGGCAAGAAATACAAGGGCGCGATTGTTGTTGAACCTATTCCCGGAGCTCACTTCAACGTAGCTGTTGTTGATTTCGCTTCACTATACCCATCAATAATAAAAGTTTGGAACTTGGGCTATGAAACAATTCTCTGCCCCCACTCCGATGCGGAATGCAGAAACAATAAGGTTCCAGGCACCCCTCACTGGGTCTGCAAAAAACGTAGAGCCCTAGAAAGTTTGCTGATAGGATCTCTTAGAGATCTCCGGGTAAACTGGTATAAGCCGAAGTCTAAGGACCCTAGCATTTCAGCTGAGCTCCGGGGCTGGTATAAGGTTGTGTCCGACGCGCTAAAAGTGATTCTGAACGCTAGCTACGGCGTCTTCGGAGCTGACCGCTTTGCTCTGTATTGTCCTCCGGTAGCCGAGGCTACATCTGCAATCGGAAGATATGCAATAACGCAGACTATTGAAAAATCTAGGTCGCTGGGAGTTGAAGTATTCTATGGGGATACAGACTCAATCTTTTTGGGCAGCCCTAATCAAAAACAGCTTGAACAACTGATCGAATGGTCAAAGGCTTCTCTGGGCATGGAGCTTGAAGTCGACAAGAACTACCGGTACCTAGCCTTAAGCTCGAGAAAGAAGAATTATCTGGGCGTCTACCCGGATGGAAGCGTCGACATCAAAGGTTTAACTGGGAAGAAAAGACATGTGCCTGAGTTTCTGAAACGTGCGTTCTACGAGATGGTTCAAACTCTAAGTGAAGTGAAATCTCGAGAAGAATTTGAAATGGCTAAGGAGAAGATTAAGGAGATTGTGAGAAGCTGCTACTTGAAGCTGAGGAACCGCGAGTATAGCCTTGAGGAACTAGCCTTCAGTGTCATGATCAGCAAGCCGCCTGACCGCTATATTAAAACAACCCCTCAACATGTTAAGGCAGCCCATCTGCTCGCGCAGAAAGGCGTTGAAATAAAGGCTGGAGACCTAATCGCTTTTGTGAAAGTCTTGGGAGAGCTTGGCGTAAAGCCGGTTCAATTAGCGTCTCCATCAGAAATAGACTCCGCGAAATACATGGAATATATCCGGTCAACATTCGAGCAGGTTCTAGATGCTTTAGGGGTAGAGTTCGAGGAGCTTGTGGGAACGAGAAGGCTGGATTCCTTCTTCTAGGTTTTTCTAAAGTCGCTTTGAACTGGCGTAATAAAGTGCCATATCTTGCGATTGATTTTATATCCTAAAGCAATCGTCATATATTGATCGTCAGCCATCTAGCAGCGACTGAGCTGTCTCTTGATCTGAGAGGGTTAGGGCATATGGCAGATACTGAATCAGGTGTGGGCGTGAAGTCTCTAAGCATATGGTTTTCCGCGATCTACTATCTACTGGCAGGAGTCTATGCTCTTGCTTTTCCAATCATTTTCGATTTGAGACTGGTTCCACTAGAAATCCTTGGAGCACTGTGCTTGGTCTCCAGCTTTGGAATCCTTAGAATGAAGCGATGGGCAATTTGGCTGGGGCTCGCCTTGGCTCCGCTCGTTTTCGTCACTGGACTAGTTTCTTTCGAGGCTTCAGCAGGTTTCGCAGGCTTTAATCCGAACACGCCGACTATGTTGTTTCATCTGTCACTTATTTTCTGCGCCATATTTTCAATTCCATCCTTCATCCTTATTCTCGGCAAAAGGCGCCAATTCAAGTGAAATACAATGAAAGCAAAGATCCGGATATTTGCAATCATCGGTGGAGTGGCAATAACGTTATTGACAGGTCTGATTCCCAACACACCCATGCTAGTGGGTGCGGTTCATTATGGATATCCGTTTTCTTGGCTTATTAGGCTTGTAATAGCTCCAGAGTATTTCCCTTGGCGAATCAACGTGTTAAACTTGGTCGCTGACATAGTCGTGTGGACTATAGTCGTTGGCATATTACTGTTCGTATCCACAAGGAAAATACTTGGCAAGAAACCGTAGAGAAATCTTAGGAACACGAGAACAACGCAAAAACTTTGGCTCATATAAGAAGCCGCACATGTTCTATTTTCTGAACAAAGTGTTTCAAAGTCTGGTTTTTTAAATAAGCTCTAGCAAAGAGGTTGCTGGCGATTAAGAATGTCCAAGAGGAAAATGGTAGGAATATCGCTTGCCATAATCATCCTTGTAGCAGCATCCTTCTTTGTCGGCACACTATATTCTCCGTATGGCAAATTCATAGTTGAAAAAACTCTGGACGCCGGGGTTATAGATTCACGTTCTGGGCTGCCGCAAGTCACCGAGCCCCCACCCACGACTGAAGAGCGAACGGTGATCTACAATGCACAAGTTTCCCTTGAAACAGGGGAAGTTCAAGGCGTCCTACTCAAGATTAGAGCTTTGGCTGAAGGATATGGCGGCTACGTTTCAAGCTCTTCCAGAACAAAGGATACAGCTCAAATCACGATTAGAGTTCCAAAGGACAAATTCCGTATGGCGATTCAGGAAATTGAGGGCTATGGCAAGGTTCTGGACGAACGTACAACTAGCGAAGACGTTACTGAGCGGTACATTGATTTGAAAGCTAGACTGGGGAACTTGCAGAAACAAGAAAAACGTCTCCACGAAATACTAGCTATGGCAAAGACCGTGGATGAAATTATTCGGGTTGAAAAAGAACTCGAACGTGTGAGAGGAGCGATTGAAAGTCTCCAAGGACAAATAAACTATCTTGAGAGAAGCGTAGCCATGTCGGTGATCACAGTCAGGCTGACTGAGCCTCCGCCTCCATTCACGCCTCCAGGCATGAATTGGAAAGAAACTTTCGAAACAGCCCTCAAAGGACTATTTGCAGTAATCCGTGGCTTGATCATCATCGTAGTTTCAGTATCGCCGTTCGTAGTAATCGGTCTTTCAGCCTACATGTACAGAAGACGGAAAAGACAGAAACAAGCAACGACGGCAAAATAATGTGGCTCAAAAAAATGTCGAAATGGCGGCGTGCGCTAGCGACTCGGGCTGTTCGCGCGACCGCGGCTTGATCTCAATGATAAAACCGTACGCAAGAATCCCAACATCTCGCCCGTCCTCAACTTTGATTTTCCCCTTCTTCTCTCGTAGAAAGTTATGGGGCTTTCTCCTATCTTGAAACCTATTTTCCTACATTGGTAAAGCATCTCGACTTGAAAGGCATAGCCTTCCGACCTTACACGGGACAAATCTATCGATCTTAGAACATAGTCTCCGTAGGCTCTAAATCCACTAGTCGCATCGCTTACCCCCAAGTTCAACAACTTAGCAACGAGAAAGTTGGCTCCAAAGCTTATAATCTTCCTCCTAGGCGACCAGCCGACGATTCTGCCGCCCCTTACGTACCTGGATCCAACAACCACGTCAAACCCTTTTGAAAAACCATCTAGGATTTTGGGGATGTCATTCCTGTCGTGTGAAAGATCGGCGTCCATTTCGAAAATGATTTTCGGTTCAAGGTCTTCCAGAAATTCTCGGAAGGCTGTCTTGTAGGCGCTTCCTAGGCCAAGCTTCTTGAGTCTATGAATCACAGTTATGTTAGAATACCTCGAAGCTAACTCATCGGCGAGTTCTCCCGTACCGTCGGGACTCCCATCGTCAATAATAACCAAGAACCCCTTAATCCCTTTTTCCTCGAAGAGTTTTTCAAGACCATTCACTAGCCGCGGCAAGTTTCCACGTTCGTTGTATGTCGGTATGGCGATGCAAACCTGTTGCATATGAATCATCTTGTCTGCATTAGTCTGCGCTGTCAAACCTTATCGATAAGCCCGAACTTCGGAGTTCTATAGAAAGGAGACTTGCGCCCTAGCAAAGCCTCAAAGATAGCTCGTGTGTTACTAAGGACCAATCTATACCCGAGATACATCAAGTAGAGTATGTAGATAAGCCTCTTCAAGCCCTCTCTGTTCTCGTGCCTAAGCTCAACAATAGTCATACCGTACGAGGTGAGGGGAGCCGCATATATGATTGCTGAAAAGCCTAAGATCAGGGGCGTAAACTCGTAACGCCAATACTCGTGTAGGAAGAAGAACAGGGGGAAAACGACGTAGCTCAAAACCGTCAAGAAAAAAGCAGCTATCGTTAGAGGGAATACGAAGTATATGCTTAGTTGAATCAAAGCTTGGAACTTCTTGAGCGGAGACCACCCATCATGTTTGAGAATAGATTTCCAGTGTTTTCTTAAGCACTCAGTATGTCCTTTTACCCATCTGTGCTGTTGCTTTTTGAAGGCGTCGAACATAGGAGGTATTTCGCCCGGACAGACGACGCTGGGGACATAGATGTACTTCCAACCTCCCATCTGTAAGCGGACAGACAGATCCAAGTCCTCTACAAGCGTGTCGGCGGACCATCCGCCAGCAGATTCCACAGCTTTCCGCCTGAAAATGCCGCTAGTCCCACTGAAGTGAGCTAGGAGATTCGCGACGTAGCGGGCTCTTTGCTCCACCATACAATAGCCGTCTATTCCTAATGCTATACCTTTAGTAAGCCGCGATGATCCTGAATTCAGGTGTCCGTATCGAGCTTGGACAAACGCTATTTTATCGGAGATCTGGAAATAGGGAACTAACCTTCTCAGGAAGTCTGAGGGAGGAACAAAGTCCGCGTCAAATATCGCTATGAATTCTCCACGGCTATTCTCAAGAGCAACTTGCAAAGCTTTAGCCTTGTATCCGTCTCTACTTTCCCTATGTATCACCTTCACAAGTTTTGGGTTGCTGCGTTCTAAAGCCTGAACAATTTCTGTAGTCCCATCATTTGAGTCATCGACTACAATAATCTCAACCTTATCTTTCGGGTAGTCGAGACTTAAACATGAGTTGATGAGACGTGAAGCTACTTTCTTTTCGTTGTAAAGAGGCAAATGTATTGATACCGTTGGCCAGTCAGCGATTTGAGGAGGCTTCTCAACTTTGTTACGGCCGTACAGAGAGATAAACGTCAAAACTAATGTATTTAACGCATAGATTCCAATCATAGTTGTAACTGTTGTAACCAACAGCAACGTGACTTGCTGCATAGGTGACAGCCCCCCGAAGGTGGGATACATTTCTTTGGCTTCACCGAACGATTGATATCAACCTTTTTCATACTCAGCAAATATTAGCTTTGTTCGCCTAAGTCATAAGCTGATGGTTCAAAGCCCTTGCTGTGGTTACCAAGCTAAGTCATATAAGAATCTAGAACAAAATATCTCAACTGCTTCTACGGAATCGATCTAAACCTTGATGAAAACCTATCAGAACGCTTCCGAAAATCTCGTAAAGGTACGACTTGCGGTCAAACATTTCAGTCCTATTTCAAGATCGGCTTACGGTTATGGTTCTACACTTTCCAATCTACTAAGCTATGCTTCGAAAAGACGAAAACTCTGATGAAGCTTACTATCACTATTAAGAGCCATATTGGACAATAGAAGAAGAAGTAGATAGCAAATTCTAATGGATTAAACGTAATATCTAGGTTTCTGGCAATAGGATAGAAGAGAATTGAGGATATTCCAAAGGTTGCGAATGACAGCGCGATATTTTTGGTGACTGCTACGCCCATCGACACGAAAGACATAATTGGTATTAGAATGCTGAAATGTGCCGACACAAACATCATAGGAATAATAAGAAAATTTTCCATAAGTGGACTGTAAACAAAACAATTCAAAAGAAAAAGTGGTGCGGACCCCTCTAGAATGAGAACACTTGAAAACAGATACCTACTAAGAGG
>CAZAQQ010000020.1:0-3843 GCA_964487485.1 uncultured Candidatus Bathyarchaeia archaeon
AATGTGGATTCTAAGACTGGGCTTGAGATCTTCGCATTGTTAAGAAAGATGAATGAGGAGCATGGGACCACCATTCTCGTTGTTACCCATAACTTGGAGCTGGCAAATTTGACGGATAGAATTATTCGTCTGAAAGATGGAGTAGTGGAGAAAGACATGTACACTGCTTGGCCCTCGAACCGTCTCTCTCCAACATCTGCCTAGTGCGAGGTCTAGATTTGAATCTCCTAGAAGTTTTCACCCTATCGTTTGAGGCGTTGCGAGACCGTAAGCTACGTTCAGCGTTGACAGTGCTCATGGTCGTTATAGGCGGCGGCTTAATGACAGCTTTAAACGGCATGAATGCGGGTATGAACGCATACATATCCGATCAACTCAGTACACTGGCCGGCAATACCCTTACAGTTACCCCAACGCAACTGTATAGGTTCGGTCGTCCCCCCTCTGCGAGCCAGATAACACTGAACGCTCAGACGGTTAACACCATCAAATCTTTACCGGGAGTAGTGGAAGTAGTGCCATACTATCGAGGGGGAGCAACATTGATGTCTGGAAGCACCAGCCAAACGTTGACGTTAATGGGCATAGATCAGACGAAAATTTTCTACGTCAGCCCAAGTTTAAGCCTGGAGAAAGGCGCCCTAGTTTCACCCACAGACTCTATAGGCATAGTTCTAGGCCGTGACGCAGCCTATCCAGCCGGTCAAGTGGAACCCTTCGCGAAGTTCGGGCAGACCATTACGGTGCAGTATTCACATTTGGAAACTCAGGGGAGCGTCCAGAAAACTGTTACTGAAAAAAAGAGTTTCCAAGTTAAGGGTATCTTAAACCCAACTGGAAACATGATGGTTGACAATTCAGCATACATTTCTCCTTCTGTCGCCAATTCGCTGCTTGAGCGAGAGGGCAAGTACAACGGTATATACGTAGTGACCAAATCAGAGGATCTCAATGAGCAGGTGGAAAAAAGGATTAGAACAATATTCGGAAAGGACATTGGGATAACCTCGCCAAAGGTGATGGCTGAAACTATACAGAATATTAGGAGCAGCTTCACGTCATACATTCAAAGCATCGCCATTGTCTCACTGTTGGTAGGAGGTGTCGGAATAGTTACCACCCTCTTCACCTCTGTGACTGAGCGCACTCGTGAAATTGGAGTGTTGAAAGCCCTTGGTTTCAGCAACAGCTTAATCCTCATGCTCTTCTTGGCTGAAGCTACAATGATAGGTCTTCTAGGCGGTAGTCTAGGATTGGTTGCAGGAATGATGCTCGCGAAGTTGGGGTTCGGAGGTATGAGTATGGGGATGGGGTCGCGAGCATCATCGCCGATTTTCCTACCTCAAGATCTTACCTATGTATGGATACTTTGCGTAGGCTTAAGCGCGTTGGCTGGGCTGTATCCTGCTTGGAGAGCTTCCCGGCTTGATCCCGTGGTTGCGCTCAGAAAAGAATAGGTAGCGCAAACCTCGCCGAATTTAGTTTTCGCGCCTTATTTCTAAGGGTTCACTACGGAAATTTTGACCCTCGCAGATTTGTGTGGGCATGCAATATCGAAAGCTTAAGATACCACTTTCTCAATGGCTTCTTAACACAAGAATGAAAATAAAACTGAATTCAAAAGTGGGAGATTCCCATGCCTCTTGAAAAATGCAAGTGGAGGTTACTTAGTAGCTTAATGTGCCTATTTTTGGCAGTTTCCCTGTCAAGCAATGGTAGCATTACGGTAGCTCTAGCTCAACCTTGGTACCCATGGCACTACTGGTATTGGCCATGGTGGTGGGGAATACGGTACTATTTGACTGTAGACATGAATCCGCCGGGTATAGGCGAACCCACTGGGGCTGGATGGTATTATGCGGGGTCATCAGCTTCATTCAGCGCTCCGCTGACTATAAGCAGTGGGGCAGGCATTCAGTACGTCTTCACTTACTGGAGCGGGGACTACAGCGGAACGTCATCGAGCGGAGCGATAACTATGACTGGCCCAAAGACAGTGACAGCCAACTACAAAATACAATATTACCTAACCCTAGCTACCAATCCTCAAAGCATAGCAGCGATAACAGGTGAAGGATGGTACGACGGTGGGGCCACAGCGGCGACTGCCGCAGCGCCTTCCAGCATTCCCGTTGGAACGGCTAAACAACATGTCTTCACAGGATGGCTCCTTGATGGATCAAGAGTTACGGGAAACCCCATCTCTGTCGTAATGAATACTCCTCACACAGCCACTGCCGAATACAAAACACAGTACTACCTCAAAGTAGTCTCTCGACACGGCGACCCTCAAGGTGAGGGATGGTACGATTCAGGCTCTACAGCTACTTTTTCAGTAACCTCTCCGATTCAAGGCGGAATGGGCATACAGTACGTATTCGAGCGCTGGGAAGGAGATTCAAGCACCACAGAGCCTACCGCAACAATTGTTATGGACAGTGCCCGCGTGGTGAACGCGGTTTGGAAAGTAGACTATACCCAACTCTACATTATCATCGCAATCTTGGTCGCAGTAGCATTTCTCATGGGTGTGGCAGTGACCTTGGCCCTAAGAAAGATGAAGAAAAAGCCTGAAGAAGCTGAACATCCCTGAAAGAGCTGTGATGATAGCTGCGGCTGCTAAAGATCGTTTTGTAGCAATTTGTGACAGAATTGCATAACACTAGCCCACTAGTTGTGCTCACAGATCCTTCAATTCAAGAAGCTTTGAAGCTGCTTCAAAAGGCCTTCTCACAACGTAGAACCTCAATACTCGCTGGAAACTGCCGTTCTGAATATTTAGGCAGAGCTTCGTCCACCTTAGACTGGGGAGACCGTCTTGTCATTACTAAAGCTGATCGATCCATCCTCGTTCACAGACCAGCAGGCTACGAACCTGTTAACTGGCAACCTCCTGGATGTTTGTTGCAAACCGAAATAGCTGACCGAAGCGAACTTTTGATTAAGGCGATTAGATCTCAACCAAGAGAAATCCTCAACATATTTTTCAGGAACATCCACTTCATCGCAATTTGCAACCTAGTCGACAAGGCTCAGTTCGCCCTACATGTGACTGAGGAACAAATGAGAAAAGCCATCCAAATAGAGCCCACCCTCGTAGAAGAGGGTTTTCTACCACGATCCTTCGAAGAAGACTTTGGGGAATCCGGTTTTACAGACATTCTCGGCGAAGATTCTCGCGGCAACACAGTTGTTATCGAGATTAAGCGTAACCCAGTGGGAAGAGATGCTGTTTTGCAACTGAATAGGTACGTCGAGGCGATTAGGAGGCAAATTGACAGGGAAATTCGCGGAATAGTAGTTGCACCCAAGCTACGAAGAAACGCCCAAAAATTGTTAGCGGCACTGAACCTAGAGTTCAAACCTCTTTCGCTTGAGAAGTGTTTCGATGTTCTGAGCATGCAGAAGGATAGGAGAATAAGCGAGTTTCTAGGATGAGGCCGCAGCAATGGCCTGACTGTAACTCGCGGTGAAGAGATTGACATCCGACTACTGGGAACAAAAGCGAGAGACTCTGAAGAGCTATGAAGCGATGAGCGACGCTTACGATGAACTATATGGCGGGGAGCAGCTGGCAAAATACGTAAGCGCCGCCCAGCTTTTGAATTCCCAAGAAGAATATTGGATGTTGGATTGCGGGTGTGGGACTGGTAGTCTCGCAAAGGGGTTTTCGAGGCAACTGGTCGAAGTTGTCGGAGTTGACTACTCAACGAAAATGCTGGGTAAGGCTTTGGCTAAATCCAAATGGAGAGGCAACATTCATCTGGTACGCGCTGATGTGGATTTTCTTCCGGTAAGGAACCACGTGTTCCAAAGAGCATTCTCATTCACAGTCCTTCAAAA
>CAZAQQ010000020.1:3943-8421 GCA_964487485.1 uncultured Candidatus Bathyarchaeia archaeon
TGGGAAGGAATGAACTTGGAACCGTCCAAAAAGCCGATGAACTTGCTCGTCAAGAAACTGAACAGTGATGTAAGCATCAAATTGAAGAACGATGTTGAATATAGAGGCAAAATGATTGACTGCGACAGCCATATGAACATCGTGCTTGAAGGAGCGACGGAGTACAGAAGTAATGCACCGACAGCAAACTATGGAAACCTCGTTGTCCGCGGGAGCAACATTCTATACGTCTGTGTTGATCCACCTCGCGAATAAGCTGTCCTTCGCGCTGTGAATTTTGGGAGTCATATTTCCCAAGTAGAACTCTTTTCGAGTTTGCAGTGCCTCTCAGACCATTTAGCCAATCCTCTTTATCCCTTTTACGTAAGAAGAACTGGGTACTTTAATTCTCCGCGTAAACTCTGTTGATTTGTCTCTTAGAATTTTGGCGTAACCTTGACCGTCATGACCTAACATCCACAGTTAAGGTTAGAGAGACTGAAAAAACCTAAGCGAACGGACTAAGACTGAGCTTGTAGCTAACGCTTTACGACCAAGTCTAGAATCTTATCCATTGATCTGTATTCTGAATTACTTTCTTGACCCACGTTAGAATCTTCTTAGCGGATCTTTTCACGTCCGCATCGAAAGGAGAATGCCATGAGTTCTTGAAGAAATCCACGTAAAGCCCTCTATTTTTCATTGCAACAGCATCTGGTATCGTTCTAAGTATGTCATCCAGCTCTTTCTCGGTAGGCTTCTGTCTTAGAGTTTCAGCAAATATCCGGAAAGTCATCGCTAGTTTTTGTCCATGGTTCCTAAACATCATTCTCCACAACTCTCTGTCAGTCTCTGTCACTTTTCTCTTGGCTGCTATTAGCATGATCTTTCTTCCATGTTCTTCTAAGGCGAGAATTGAAAGAGCTAAGGCATGGCCATAGCTTCGGTTGGAGTATAACAGCTCTGCATCGTTGAGGAATCTTCGAGCGTTTCTGCTAGAGAGTTCTATTCCTCTGTCCAACTGATGAAGTGGAATCTGCTCCAGTACGGGAAGATTTTTGTTCAACTTTTCCTACCTTAGTTAAAGTCTTCCTATGTACTCTTGAAATTTAGCTTTCCGCTCTACGTGGAACTTTACCACTCTGATATGAAAGGTGTGGTCTAGCCACTGATTTTCCATCTTGCTTTGGGTTTCCCGATCTGGCGATCTTAGCCTTGTTCGATACCAGAGTCTAGGAGGATTTTGTCAGACCACTGTTGAATCTCGTCAATGTCTATTTGTCTTTTAAAGGCGTATTCCTTGACGCTGGGTTGGCGTGGAAGATCGGATATTGTCTCTGCGATTAATGAAAGGTGATATTCTCTAATCAGGTCGCCAAGAATAGATCCGTTCAGTGGGCCTCCAAATCTTTGGTCAAGCAGAGCGGTCATGTCTGAGTGATCTTTTTCAACTTTTCCCCTAAGACGTTCTAGGTGCTCCAATGGGAGGGTCTCGTAGGCTATGAGATGTTGCCTGTCTCTTGCCGCCTTTGCCTTGTACAAGAATAGAAGTTCCTTTATGGGAACCCAGAAGTATTCTCCATCGATCTGGCGACGAGTTATGAATTGCTTTTTGAGGCAGATGTTGTAAGGAATCTCTTTTGACGGATCTTCTCTGAAGAGGTTTCTGAATTCAAAATCACAGGCGTCTATATAGATGTCGTCAATCTTTGCGTCGTCTTGGTAGACGGGTTTCTTCCATGACTCTGCTGCTGCGCCGAATGGAGATTCGGGCTCAAGTACGTATCCATTCGCATTCATGTAGAGGTTGAGATGGAGCATAAATGGATCTTTGGGGCCTAGGCAGTCTATATCAAAGGAGCCTAGGTAGGGATTGTAGGAGTAGACCGCCCAACCTCCAAGCAATACGATGGTCACGCCGTGCTTAGCGCTAAACCATCCAGCGAGTTTCCTTAGTTCAGCGAGAGATTCACGACGGACTATCTCTGCTCGAGACGTTAACATCTTCTACTCCTTCTTTGCGACGGTTGCTTCGTAGAGTTTCACAGCCCAGTCACGTCCAACGCCACCATATGACACCAGATCCAACACTAGCTGGACTGCGGAGCAAACGACCGATCCTCCAATGGGCTTCGCTTCCTCAATTATGTCCCAGTTATCTATGGAAAAGATCTCGAGAGTTATCCCCTCACTTGTCTTCTGGCTGCCTTGGCCCAATCTCTCAAGAATTAGGGTGGGCTCCTCAACATACGCTTGAACCGAATCATATCTCATGCCATATCCGATATACCGGCTCGCTCCGGAGAACGCGGTAAAAGCGTATCTTGTTTTTGTTTCATTGCAGACCTGGACAAGTCTTGCCTCGACGTCTTCGGTTGATTTCGCGTGGATCACATAGATTCCCTTCTTCTTTAGGCTCTTAAGCGGCCGGCTCCATGCGATCTCGTTTACAAGCCTCCAGACATCGAACACTACCAAATCTTTTCCTCTATAAGACACCAGTTCCCGATCGACTAGGGCGGAGACGACCTTGTTGACCATACCTGTTGAGACTCTCGTCTCTCTCGCGATTTCGACTTGGGTAGTCTGTCTATGAGAAATCAAGTATCTTGCCACTCTGAGCGCCTTCGGCGAGACAAGCGAGGTTCTAACTGGTTTAGGTAGTTGTGGCGTTATCTCCGGTTGAATCTGAGTAGAGAGCCCTTCCAGTTGATGGCCACTGCTTTGTCTAGCTACCTTGAACTCGACGCTCCTATCTCGAACTTGGAAAGTTATCACCCCTATTTCAGGGGGCATTAGAGTGAGAGTCTCCTTCGAGGGGAGGATGTGAACTGGAATAACAAGGTAGACCCCTTCGAACGCCTTGGCCCATAAAACAGTTCTTCCTAGGGCATCGTAGAAGTTGCTCATCTTGACTTCGAAAGCAACTCTCTTTCCAAGAAGGATGAGAACTATGTCCGCCGTGACCCCTGTCGCTGTCTCAACTTCTTTTTCTAATCTTGCATTGGGATATCGCTCTGCAAGGGCCTTCTGAAGAGCCTCGTTAATCTGAATATGAATCATGTTCATCAAGTGAATATTTTCACTGGAGGCTTTTAAGTATTTCACTAGTTAGTGAAACAATTGAACATATTCAATATTGGTATGAAAGACATTCACTAATTGGCGAAAAAACAATTTTGCTCTCTTCATGAAATAAAGTGAAAATGGTGCTGGACGGCATCATTCGCCTTAAAACAGCGTTGAAGGGAACTAAATCCGGTTTTTCATCGACATGATGTGCTAGAAGTCTTTGTTGAGGGTATTAAGCTTGAGTTGCCGTGGAGCGCCTTGGATTAGTCGCGCCCATCGAACATAGGAGATTGAGAAGCTAGTGGAGGTGGCTAGGAAACCGGTTTCTGCTTCCCGAGTTTTCTATCTAGGCAAGCCTTGATGAATCCTAGATACGCTGGGTCTGGTTTTCCAGGCCGGGATTTGAACTCTGGATGGAACTGAGTTGCAAAGTAAAAATAAAGGTTAGGAATCTCTAAGATTTCCATTCTTCTTCCATCAGGGCTTTTCCCAGAGAACACTAGACCGTGTTCAACCAATTGCTTGATGTATTTCTCATTAACTTCGTACCTATGTCTATGTCTTTCATAGATTTTCTCAGTGCGATAAAGCCTGTGAGCCATTGTTCTAGGCGTTATGAGAATTTCATGTGCGCCAAGTCTCATAGTTGCCCCCTTATAGTCAGTGGTTTTTTGCTCAGGCATGAGGTCGATCACAGGGTGAGGTGTATGGGGGTCTATTTCGGTGCTGTTAGCTTCTTTCAAATCTATGTGTCTTGCGAATTCAATCGTGGCTATTTGGAAGCCGAAACATATTCCGAGGAAGGGGATGTCATGAGTTCTAGAATAGTTCACGGCTGCTATCTTTCCTTCCGTGCCTCTTGCTCCAAAGCCTCCGGGGATGAGGACACCATCGTACTTGGAGAGGGATTTCAGCTCCTCCCTATCTTGCTCAAACGTTTCTGTTTCAATCCAATCTATGCTAACCCTTGCATCGCAAGCAGCCCCTGAATGCCTCAAAGCTTCGTTGATGCTAACATAGGAATCTGCCAACTCAGCGTATTTTCCGCAAATGGCTATGTGGACTTCGTGTTTGGGTTCTAGAAAGCTCCTTATAATTTGCCTCCAGCTGTTCCAGCTAGGCGCTCTACGGGGCAAATTGAGCCGCTCGCTAAGGTAGTTGCCTAAACCTTGCTCATCGAGGATGAGAGGTGACTCGTAAATGGTCTGGATGTCAGGGGAAGTGAAAACTGCCTTTTCTTCAACATTGCAGAATAAGGCAATCTTGCTACGGGGGTCGGAAAGCAACGGTTTCTTGCTTCTTGCAATTATGACATCCGGTTGAATACCAATCCTCCGCAACTCCTGAACGCTATGCTGCGTTGGCTTGGTTTTCTGTTCACCTACAACATCAAGCATGGGAACCAAGGTTACATGAACATATACTAC
>CAZAQQ010000020.1:8431-13067 GCA_964487485.1 uncultured Candidatus Bathyarchaeia archaeon
CTCGATGTCTCCCACCGTCCCCCCAATCTCAACAATGACTGCGTCGACGTTACTTCTCACGGCTACCTTTCGGATCCTATTCTTTATTTCGTCAGATACGTGAGGAATTATCTGAACGCATTTTCCAAGGAACTTGCCACGTCTCTCCATATCGACGATTGACGCGTATATTTGCCCTGTCGTAATGTTATGGTCTTTCGGAAGATTCAAGTCCAAGAAGCGTTCGTAAGTGCCTAGATCCATGTCTATTTCTCCTCCGTCTTCCGTCACAAATACTTCGCCGTGGACATAGGGGTTCATGGTGCCTGCGTCGACGTTCAAATAAGGATCTATCTTTACAGTAGTAACCCTAAAACCGCGAACTTGGAGAATTTTTCCTATAGAAGCGGTGACTATGCCTTTTCCTATCCCGGACATAACCCCGCCCGTAACAAAGACGTATTTCGCCACTTCAATGTCCCACAAGCAAATGAGAGGCGTCACATAAATAGTCTTAAACTTTGCGCTAAGCTTTGGCAGATTCTAGGCTTGAGCCCCCCACAGGTATGTCAAAGTCGCATATGCACGAGCGGTTCAGGCAGAAAACAAGATGAAACCAAGAGTTGCAGAGACCAGTTTCACGTTCGAGTAATATTCATCTACGTTCTGACTTGGCTGTGGCAAGGCTTCTTGTGAGCAAAAGGGATTCATTTGGCGCCATACCCATGGTTCTCACCTCGAAAGTTTTATACGGTCTCTTCCTAACGTCATCAACGAATGGCCTATGTCATGTACAGTAGTGGTCGGTGGATTCTTCGGAGATGAAGGCAAAGGCAAGTTAATCGCCTTTTTGGCCCTACGAGACAGACCCCCCATAATTGCAAGAGGAGGAGTGGGCCCAAATGCAGGTCACACTGTTCAATACCAGAACAAGACCTACTCTTTACGTCTAGTTCCTAGCGGATTCGTATATGAGAAAGGCAGACTTATGATTGGCCCAGGCGTTCTAGTAAACCCGAAAATACTGTTTGAGGAAATTGAGACTACGCATACCAAAGGAAGGATTTTCATAGATAAGCAGTGCGCAGTTATTGAGGATAGACATATCAAACAGGAAATAGAGTCTGCACACCTCGCTCAGAAGATCGGTGTCACGAAAAGCGGCGTTGGAGCATGCAACGCCGATAGAGTCCTTAGATCTGCAAGAATCGCCAGCGATTTCCCGGAGCTCTCTGAATTCTTAGCTGATGTACCCATGGAAGTGAACAAGGCTATTGAGGATGGAAAGAAAGTTTTGGTGGAGGGAACTCAGGGAACTTATCTGTCACTATATCATGGAACCTATCCCTATTGTACTTCAAAGGATGTTTGCGCTTCAGCCATATGCTCGGATATCGGCATTGGCCCAACGGTAGTCGACGACGTTATTGTCGTTTTCAAAGCCTATGTTACCCGCGTAGGCGAGGGCCCACTTGAAGGACAGCTTCCCCGCGAAGAAGTATTAAAGCATGGTTGGCTTGAGTACGGAACCGTGACAAGAAGAGAGAGAAGAGCTGCTCCATTCAACTTTGAACTCGCAAGAAAAGCTGTGCTCCTCAATGGCGCAACAAAAGCAGCCATAACAAAGATGGATGTTGTCTTCCCTGAATCGAGGGGCGTAAGGGTCTTTGAAGAGCTCTCCAATAGAGGTAAGGAATTCGTTAGAAAGGTTGAGGAAAAAGTTAAGGTACCTGTAGCCCTAATCGGGACCGGCCCCGCTGCGGAGGATGTAATTGATAGACGATGATAAGATAGCCTTTCCACATAGAAGTAGTGAATCCACGTGCGGTTTCAGCCAAGAAAAACCATTCATAAAGTGATTTCGACGAGGTGGTGCCGCGGATTATGGTATTGCGTCGTCGTGGGCTTCTTCCTGTGTTTTGTGCTGACCCCAACGGTTTATGTCTTGAGCTATGCTTATTCTGGTTGGGGAGACATCAATGTATACGTTCTCAAGACCCCTGAGGTCAGTAACCTAATCCTCAACAGCTTGCTGATTTCTTTCGCGTTAGCCGCCGTAGTTACCGTTGTTGATTTTATTGCCGGTCTGCCAATGGCTTGGATACTGGCGAGATATAGCTTCCGCGGAAAGCGGCTTCTGGACACCTTAATAGATATGCCCCTCGTTATTCCAACTTCTGCATTAGGGTTTTCTGCTGCATTGTTTTGGGCTAGGCCTGAAGGCTTGGCGTCGCTTTTCAGCTTGAACACAGGAATTTTGTCTTACTTTTTTCCGTTGATTATGATGGTGCACTTCGCTTTTTCGTATCCGTATATGGTTAGGTCGCTGGCAGCTATTCTAGAGGAGATCGATGTTACGTATGAGACGGCGGGGAGGACTCTGGGTGCGTCGCCCTTGACTGCTGCTAGAACAATAACTCTTCCTCTTTTCAAGTCAGGCCTCCTCACTGGAGTAATTCTGTCTTTTTCCCGAAGCATAAGCGAAACTGGTGCAACCATCATTGCCCTGAGCATCATTGGGACAGCTATACCGGGTTCAGAGAACACTGCCCCAGTGCTTATTGGTGCTTGGCGAAGCATGATTGAGGAGAACCCTCAACTTCTTCCAGCATCTGCTTTCACCAGCATCATACTGATTGCTTCAGCTTCTGTCATATGGTTAACCGCAACGGTTTTGCTGACCAAATTCAAGATTCCTGCCAAGAAAGTCTGGCCTAGTGCAGAGAGGTTCCTAAGTAGAAGTTGGCCCCGCCCAACACGTGATTTTTGCGCTCACCTGTTTCTTGTTTTTGCAGTACTAATTCCCTCGTTCTTCATCATTGCTTATGCGCTTCGCGGCCCAAGTGCCGTGGAGGGCGAAGTGGTGGATTGGATGAGGTTTTGGAATAGCTTGAGCGCATCGTTTTCGATTGCAACAACTGTGACTTTAATCAACCTGTTCCTTGGAGTGCCAATGGCAATCCTAATCGCAAGGAGCCCCATTCAACTTGCAAGTAGAACCCTTGACATACTAGTTAATGTACCGATAATCATACCCACTGCGGCTTTAGGGTTTTCCCTAGGTATCTTTTGGCGGGAACAAACTTGGTTCCCCCTAAGAGGAGACTTTTGGCTCATAACTTTGGCCCATCTGGCCTTTACATATCCTTTCATAGTTAGGACAGTTACAGGAGCCATTAGGGAAATCGACCGCACTTATGAGGATGCTGCTCGAACACTGGGAGCTAAACCAATCCAAGTGTTTCGGCGCATTACTCTACCTATCGCAAAACCTTCCCTTTTGGCAGGCGCCATAATGATGTTCACTAGAAGCTTAGACGAAACTGGAGCAACTATCGCCGTGGTTCCCACCGCGGTCACCGCCCCAGTTTACATCGTTGATCTTGTCAAGAAAACTGCCTACTACCAAGCAGCATTGACTTGCATAGCCTTAATTGCAGTTGCGTACGCTGCAATGCTGGCTATTCGGTACGTTACTGCGAGAGCAAAGTGACGTGGATAGAATGCCTAATGTCAAGTTAGTGAGTGTGACAAAGAAATACCGGAATATAGTTGCCGTCAATGAGATGAATCTGCATGTCGACGACGGTGAATACGTTTCAATACTTGGCCCAACCGGAAGTGGAAAAACAACCACTTTGCGACTGGTCGCCGGACTGATCAAACCGGACGTTGGCAAAATTTACATAGACAATAAACTCGTCAACAATCTGCCACCGGAGGAAAGAGATGTTGCCTATGTTTTCCAGAACTTCGCTCTATTTCCACATATGAGGACTTTGGGAAATGTAACCTTTGGGCCTCTAGTCAGGGGTTTGAATGTAGAAACTGCAATTCAAACTGCACACGAAGTGTTGAGAATGGTTCACTTGGATGAGAGATCAGACGCGTACCCTTCTGAGTTGAGTGGGGGGATGCAGCAGAGAGTGGCTTTGGCAAGGGCTTTGGCTTCTGGGGCTAGGCTACTCCTTCTTGACGAGCCGCTGAGCGCTTTGGACGCAAGATTGAGGATTGAGCTTCGCTACGAGCTCAGAAGAATGGTGAAGCAACTTAACCTGACAGCTATTCACGTAACGCACGATCAGGAAGAAGCAATGACAATTTCGGATAGAATAGCAATCTTGAAGGAAGGAAGAATAGAGCAAATTGGAGCTCCACAGGAGATGTATGCGAAGCCAAGAACACTTTTCGTGGCAAACTTTATGGGAGAAGCGAATTTTCTGGAAGGAATTGTGCGAAAGGTTCTGGAGGATTATGTTGAAGTTGAGGTTCGAGGAGGTGTAACATTAAGGGTCAGAAGCCCGAACCATGGTGTCGGAGATAGAGTGGTCGTTGCTCTGAGACCTGAAAACCTGCTGGTAAGAAGTGAAGTGGAAAAGGCTGTGAACCCACTGTGGGGATATGTGAAAAGAATCGATCTCTCCGGGAGCGTTGTTAGATATGTTATAGTACTTGATAATGAAGATGTTGTTTCCGCAAGAATACTTGCGGCAAGTGCCGCTGACTTCTTCAAGGAAGGGGATCGAATTATCGCGGATTTCAAGCCTGAACAAGCTTTAGTGTTTCCCTACCCACCAGAGGGATTGGCTAAGGCGCTTAAAGCGGAATGACAGCGAATGCCAGAAGTCCGACTGCTAGAGATAACAAAGAGATACGG
>CAZAQQ010000021.1:0-12722 GCA_964487485.1 uncultured Candidatus Bathyarchaeia archaeon
TACTCAACCCAACCACACAGAAGAGCTAAGCGCCATTTTCTTAATAAGAGCGATGTCGAGAAAGTAATAGAAGTGGTTGCAAAAAGTGCCTTCACTGGCGAGATAGGAAATGGGAAGATGTTCGTCTGCCCAGTAGCAGACGTGATAAGGATAAGAACAGGGGAGCGAGGCAAGGAGGCCATCTAACCATCTTTCTTTAGGATTAGAGGTAAAAGGAAGTGGTGGAGGCCTATGTCTTGCTGAAGATATCTCGGGAAGTTTTTGCGATCGGTGTTGTAGATCAATTAAGAAAGATCTTAGGCGTTGAAGAGGCAGAGATGCTATTTGGCGACTACGCAATTCTGAAGCTAAAAACAGAAAAGGTTCATGAAATTGAAAACCTTGTCGTAAACCAAATATCTAGAATTAGGGGGGTTCAGTCAAACATGACAATGTTGTGCGTGGATGATGAGCTCATTAAGTAATGGAGGATTTTGTCAGATGGAGGCTGGATACGTCTTCCTAAATGTAAGACCCGGGTCGAAGAAAGATGTGATTGCGCGAGTCAGGGAAACGCGGGGCGTTAAGGAGTCTCATATTGTGTTCGGAATCTTCGATGCAGTCGCAAGAATCGAAGGCGAAACCATTGAACATGTTGAGAAGATTTATTTGAACAAAATTGAGAAAATACCAGGTATAACAAATTCTGGGCTGCACATAGTCGCGTGTCCTAGGACGCGAAAGTGATGGTTTAATCTCTCATAGATTCTGGAGCGCCATTTTGCTGAGTAATTCCGGTTCAATAGAAGTCATTAACCATTCGATTTCAAGGTTAATCCTGCGCTCTATTTTCGGATGGATGAGAAATCTTGACTATTTTAAAAATTGAGGTTCTTGCAAGATGAGAATAGCCATGGCTCAAATCAATGCCACCGTAGGCGACTTGGAAGGTAACATCAAAAAAATAAGGGAATACATAGGTAACGCGGAAAAGAGCAAAGCTGATTTGGTATTATTCCCTGAGCTAGCGACTACTGGATATCCTCCTCAAGACCTACTGCTTGAAAAAGCCTTTGTCAAGAAAAACAAGGAATTGTTGGAAGAGCTGGTCAGAAGCAATGGTAGCGATGTTGTTGCAGTAGTTGGCTTTGTTGATTACAAAAGAAAAAGTCTGTACAATGCAGCATGTGTTTTCGTCAGAAACAAGCTGATTGGTGTGGCCCACAAGACGCTCCTGCCCACGTATGATGTGTTCGACGAAGATAGGTACTTTGAGCCGGCAAGAGGAGAAGAAATCAAACCAATTTCAATGAACTTTCATGGAAGAAAATTCAAGTTAGGCTTAGAGATTTGCAAAGATCTGTGGGATAAAAGTTATGACATAAAAGTTACCGATTTGCTGTCCAAAAGAGGAGCGCAAATAATCGTTAATATTTCCGCCTCGCCTTTTCACACTGGAAAAAGGTTTGAGCGAGAAAAACTGTTAAGAGAAAAAGCTAGGAAGAACAGGGTTCCGATTTTCTACGTTAACTTAGTCGGAGGTCAGGACGAGCTTGTTTTCGATGGACAGAGCTTGGCAGTAGATCGCGGTGGAAACCTGATAGCCGTAGGCAAGCAGTTTGAGGAAGATTTGATAGTTACAGACATTGACTCAAAGAGATGGATCGCCAAAAGGGTCAGTCCTCCCCCATACCATGAAGAACGAGAAATGTTTAACGCGCTAGTTTTGGGCATACGTGACTATTTCAGGAAGACAGGTTTTGAGAAAGCTGTTGTTGGCATGAGTGGCGGAATTGATTCATCGCTTACTACATGCATAGCTGTGGAGGCTCTGGGGAAAGAAAATGTTACCGGTGTATCCATGCCTTCCAGATTCTCAAGTGAGCACAGCAAAACAGATGCGCAGGAATTGGCTGAGAACCTAGGAATTTGCTTCGTTCAATTCTCCATTCAGGATATAGTCGAAGCTTATCAGAGAACACTAGAGAAGCCTTCTGGCGAAATAAGAAAACACTTTGGCATTCAAGAACAAAGAGATGACTTGGTTGCTGATGAAAACATACAGCCCAGAACAAGAGGGAACTGTCTTATGGATATGTCCAATCGACTGAAAGACTTGAAAATATTGGTTTTGAACACTGGGAATAAGACTGAGCTTGCACTTGGTTATTGTACGCTTTACGGAGATATGGCTGGCGGAGTCGGAGCGTTAGGTGACGTAAGCAAGCTTGAGGTTTACAAACTTGCAAAATATGTGAATGAAAAAGCAGGTAGAGAGCTAATTCCTAACAGAGTTTTCTTGAAAAAACCTTCGCCTGAGCTTAAGGAAGATCAACTCGATCCATTTGACTTCGACATCGTCAGCCCACTTGTCGACGAAATTGTAGAGAACCGGAGGAGTAAGCGAGAATTGATTGAGATGGGTTACCCAAAGGAAGTTGTTGAAGATATCTATGAAAGAATTAGAAATGCCGAGCATAAGAGATGGCAAGCCGCTCCCTGTATCAAGATCACGCCCAAAGCGTTCGGCATAGGATGGAAAATGCCAATCATCAATAAGTATAGAGGGTAGATACACCCTCCTGTCAAGTTCTATTTCAGATACTTTCGGTGAGAAAGCTGTGATGAAGCTTTTAGTTTTACAACACATAAAGCCTGAGCACCTCGGTATCCTAGCAAACTTCTTCGACGCTGACGGAATTGCGTATGAGTACGTAAGGGTCTATGAGGGTGATTCGGTTCCTAAGCATTTGCAGGGGTATTCTGGATTAATAATCCTTGGAGGTCCTGCAGGCGTTTACGAAGAGGATGAGTACCCATTTCTGCGATTAGAGAGCGGATTGATAAGAGATGCCCTGCATCGCCGACAGCCTCTCCTAGGTATATGTTTAGGGGCGCAGCTGATCGCCAAAACGGCAGGTGCGAGAGTCTATAAAGGAGATTGCAAAGAGATAGGGTGGTATCCTATCGAACAGGCGGAGAATTCCGGAGACGTTATCTTCAACACGCTTCCGAGACGCATTATGGTTTTCCAGTGGCACGGTGACACCTTTGGCATTCCTAGGAACGCTGTTAGATTGGCTGGCTCAAGACTTTTCCCAAATCAAGCCTTTCGCTTAGACCGCGCATATGCCCTACAATTCCATCTGGAAGTAACCGCTGACATGATTCGAGACTGGGTGAAGGAATACCGAGAAGAGCTTAATGAAGAGGAAGTAGACGCAAACAAAATAGAAGCGGATACTGAGCTGCATATAGCAGACCTAGGCAGATATGCGCGCCTATTTTACTCAAGTTTCAGAAAAATACTAGTTTGACCTTAAAGGAATTTCAGGCTCCATCTGGGTGATTCCCTGTAGTCAACTAATGCCAGCCTCACGAGTTGCAACTTTCATAAAACGAGCCTTCCACCGATGTATGGCTATGAGGATCGCCGATGCTATTATGACGGCACCGGAGACTAAGAGAACCGTAGCATCCGCGAAGAACTGGAGTGCTAGGAGCGCGACAAGTAAGGCTGATCCAGCGGCCGAGACTAAGGCGTCTTGGGTATGCACGTTGCTGCCTTTCCCAGCATGTTTCTTCCTCCTCGCATATGCTACCAAGCTTAACATCACCAACGTATAGACAACTAGATAGAGAGCCGTGGAGATTTCTATCAGCCAAAGTGGCAGGGGGATAAGGAGGCATAGCACCAAGTAGAGCACATAGGTCACAGTTATAACTGACCATGGTGTCGCGTAGCTTGGATGAAGCGATGAAAGAGCCTTCGGTAGATGTCCTTTCCTAGCCAAACCGAAGATCACTCGCGAAGTGACGGTGTATGCTGCGTTCATAGTGCTTCCCGTGGCTACGAGACTCACTATGGCCCACCAAGTTACCCCCAGTCCTCCAAAGATCTCTTGTGCTGCTACTATGTGGGGAAAAGGCGAATCGACCAGTATTCTTTGGGGGCATGTCCCAAGCCAAGCCAACCCTAGAAGTGCCTGAGTGGAAAAAATTGTTAGCAAGGAGAGCGTCATGACTTTAAACGCCTTTTTCCCCGAATCCTTTGTTTCTTCGCTTACCGGCCCAGCCGCCTCCGTTCCCACGTAAAGCCAAGTAGCAAGTGGGGTGTAAAACGCTATGGCGTTGAAGTTAACGTTAAGCCCGGTCAACCGTGATCCATCAAAGCTGCTTGAACCTAGCCCTCCAAGGACGATCATGGCTGTTGCCACTGAGGACACAATCATGAACGCACCCATAGCTATTTGGCTGATCCCCACCTCCAAGATTCCGATGAGGTTCACAGCTGCAAATAACGTGAGCAGCGCTATCACGATCATAGTCCAAGGTGCGGTCGGCAAAAAGCTGTTAACTATATCAGATACTATCACTATCTCAGCCGAAACCCAGAAAAGGTACTGTAGCCAATAGAGCAGCGCCACTAAAACTCCAGCGTAGGGTCCAAAACCCATTTCTACGTATCCACCAATAGATTCAGCCTTGGGCAAGATACGTGTCCATCTGCTTAGCGAGTAGACCACTAGAGACATGGCTGCAAAGCCGATGAGCATTGAAAGAACAAAGTTCAACCCGATTGAGCCAAAGCCTCGAGCAACGACGAGAGATTCTCCAGAGCATATCACAAGGCCTACACAGATGAAGTATACGTGCCAGAAACCTAGCTTCCTCTTTAGCAACGGAACGTTCTTTGGTTTGAAATTCAAGGGCTTTTCGCTCTTTCCATTAAGGTAAGAACTACGTTTTTAGATTGGAATAAGTGGGGCAGCCGATTTTGGAGTTCGGAGCTCTTACTCTAAGATGTAGAGTTTTCCGAAAGGTCTATGTGATTTGCAATGGATTTTGGTGAATTTCGATCCAGCCACCTTTTCTAGGCTTAGGTCGAAATGGGAACAGTATTCGGCTAGCACCCGCCTAAGCTTTGCTAAGTCGTTTTGATTCGGGTGAGATATTTCGGCTCCAATCCCCAATCTCTCCTTTTCCACTTCACCTCTTACGAAGATGGCTCCGCCGTGGATGCCTGTTGCCGCAAAGGATCCTATTGGCTGAGATCTGTTTTGAAGATTCAAAACAGCTATGATGCCGCCCGCCATATACTCACCCAAAAAATCGCCAGCTGATCCACCTACCACGATGGTGGGAACATGGTCTCCGTAGGCTTTCATGTGGATCCCAACTCTGTAGCCGACATTTCCCTTTATGAAGATCTCTCCGCCTCTCATTGAGTACCCAACAATATCCCTCGCATCTCCATAGACCACGATGCGGCCAGAATTCATTGTATTACCTACTCCATCCTCTGCATTTCCGTGAACAATGATAGTAGGCCCGTTCATGAATGTTCCCAAGTCGTTGCCAGGTGTGCTGTGAACCTCTATGAGTAGATTATTCTTTTCTAGTCCTGCACCAATGTATCGATGGCCATTCACATTGACCAGTTTTATTTCCCTTACACCTTCTCGTGCAAGTCTTCCAACTTCCTTGTTTAGCTCTCGGAATGTAAGACCCTGTGCATCTACCTGCATTCATCATTCTCCTGCTGCCTTTATACTGAGAATGCTCAGCGTCTTTTCTTCCATTTCTACTCCTCTCAGTCTTTCACGATTGTACTTCAAACTCTCAATGGCATTCATGCCCAAAGCACCTAAGATTTCTTTTAGTTCCGTTGTCCACGCGCTAATTAGATTGTAGACTCTTCTAGAAGCCTCTGCGGGATCTAGCCTTCTTGCCAAGAGCGGATCTGTCGTAGTAATGCCCCATGGACATAACCCTCTATAACATTGCTGACATACAGTGCATCCCATAGCGATGAGAGCTGCGGTGGATATGGCTACAGCGTCAGCGCCTAGGGCTATAGCCTTCGCCACATCACTGCTTTGCCGAATCCCGCCGCTTGCTATCAGAGAGACCTCATTCCTTATGCCCTCTTTTCGCAGCCGTTCATCAACGCTTGCGATAGCGACCTCAATAGGAATGCCCAAGTTGTCTCTAATGGTTATTGGAGCAGCTCCAGTCCCGCCCCTTAGACCATCTATGGTTATTCCATCTGCCCCAGCTCTTGCTATGCCACTTGAAATCGCCGCGCTGTTGTGAACCGCCGCTATCTTAACGAATACTGGCTTCGTATAGTCCGTAGCCTCTTTCAGGGCATAGATGAGTTGTGAAAGATCCTCAATAGAGTAGATGTCGTGATGCGGGGCTGGAGACAATGCGTCCGTGTGTACAGGAATCATCCTGGTTTTTGCAATATCTTCTGTGACCTTCTCACCAGGTAGGTGACCGCCAATCCCGGGCTTGGCGCCTTGCCCTATTTTGATTTCAATTGCAGCGCCAGCCTTCAAGTATTCGGAGTGAACGCCGAACCTTCCGGAGGCCACTTGCACAATTATGTGATCTCCATATTCGTATAGGTCGGGATGGAGGCCTCCCTCTCCCGAGCCCATCAACGTTCCAGCTTTTTCGGCGGCCATGGCCAGCGCTTTATGGACTCCTAGATTAACTGCTCCATACGAAATATGGCCTAGGGTGATAGGGGTTTCAATCCTAACGTTTGGCGCAATTTCAGTTTCCAAGTCTACTTTATCAGAGATTTTTAGTTGCCTCGGTTTTTTCCCCAAGTACGCGCACACTTCAATGGGTTCTCTCAGTGGGTCGATAGATGGGTTGGTTACTTGACAAGCATCGATAACGATTCTGTCAAAGAGAGACGGGTACTCTAGGTCGGTTCCGCATCCGGAGATCAGAGCGCTTCCAGTTTCAGCCTGCTTCATTATGTGAAGTCTTATTTTGTCAGTCCATGTGGCATGAGGCGGTAGCGTAGTCTCACTTTTTCTTATTGTCAAGACTTTTTGAGGGCACGTGCTTGCGCATCTTAAGCAAGCTACGCATTTTTCGTCGTCTGCCACGATCTTGTCTTCTTTTTCATCATATGAAAGTGCGCTAAACGTACAGTTTACGACGCATCTCCTGCACCGTTCGCATTTCCTATCATCAATAGTCACGTTGAACTGAGGCGGGTACGTCATCGTCACTCTCCTTTTATGTAGGCTATTGTCGGCTCACCAGCTCTGGGAGCCCAAACAGCTTCTGGTTCTGGGCAAACAGCCTTTATGGCGCACTCCTCGCTTGAAACAAAAACGCGATCCGATTTTCTCGCAGCGATAAGGGGCCTAAGTTTTATTCTGTCGCTTAGACCTAACATGAAACGGCTTGTTGCCAGAACGATGCTGAAGGGTCCGTTGACCAGGGCGCTTCCATAAGTCATCCTGAGAGCTTGTAACACCTTCCCATGAGGATTCTCCATTGCTTGTATATCTTTCCAAAAAGGTGGGGCTACAACTCTGCATGCATATTCCAAAGGGATGTGGTGCTTTCTTACCAAGAGGTCGAAAAGATACGCCAAAATCTCAGTGTCGGTTAGTAGGGTGCACCTGTATCCCCACATCTCAAGAAAGTTTCTGTTCGTTCCGTACGAGCTAATCTCACCATTATGAACGACACTCCAATCTAGGATGTTGAACGGATGAGCTCCTCCCCACCATCCTGGCGTGTTGGTTGGATATCGCCCATGTCCTAGCCAAATGTAGGCGGAGTATGTGTCTAGCGCGAAGTAGCCTGCTACGTCCTTGGGGTATCCAACGGCTTTGAAAACGCCCATGTTTTTTCCGCTTGAAAAGACGAAGGCGCCCGGTATCTTTCCGTTTATAGACATTACTAGGTTAACGATGTAATCGTCCGCGTCAGCAACCTCTTCCGGTGCCTCTACAAAATAGCGCCAGCTAATTGATGTGCTATCGTCTATACTGCCCACTTTTCTATGGGGAATAGCCTCGTCCTTGACTACTCTTACACGCTTGAATAGCAAAACTTCAGCAGATTTTCTAGCTTCCTCATCGAGGAAATTCATGTGTAAAGCGTACTTATCTTTGTATTTTGGGTAGATTCCGTAACCCGCGAATCCACCGCCTAGACCATTATATCTGTAGTTCATGGAGTCGATGGAGGCGATTATTTCTTTCCCAGAAATCAGTTTTCCTTGCTGGCTTGCTATACCTACAATTCCACAAGCATCATGTTCTCTCAGTTTTCAACAGCCTTCTTAACTCGTCGATTTTAGGCATTGGAGGATTTGGCAGAGAAAATCGCTTACGGAGAGAAGTGGATGAAGATGCAGCGAGTCCACTGCTCAAAATGCTTTTCTGTTGTGAGAGAATACCCTCCGGCATGTACCCCTTCTCTAGCGCGATTTTCTTTAACTTAGAAAAAACCTCAATAAGACCCATACGTTGAGGGCAAAGCTCATAGCAAGTATAACATTCTGTGCAACGCCAAAATTCTCCTTTTTCTAATACTTCGTCAATCCGACCGTCTAGAAGCATTTCTACAGCAGCATGCGGGTTGAATTTTTCAGTTGTGGTGTGGCAGGTATTTTTGCATGCCCCGCAAATTAAACACTTCTTGAGAGCTCCTAAATCGAAAATGCTAGAAAGCTGATCTTCAATCTTCTTTCGTGCATCAATTGCGTTAACAGCGCTTGAAACATTAATTTTGTGTCCCGCTAAGCCAAGTTCCTCCTGATTTATGCCCAATGCTAGGCCTAAGAGCTCCATGTAGAAAAAGACGGGAACATCCGGCTTTTTCTCCATACGTAATTGCATTAAATCATATTGCAGGAAGCAAAACGGGCATACTACAGTTAGGCAATCTGCTTTCCGCTTAACCTCATCTAGTTTTATTCTTGCCAAATATTCTGCGTCGTTCCGATCAACTAGGCTTAATTCGCCCCCGCAGCAAAGCATCTTATTCTCATACTCAACAGAATCAGCCCCTAATGCAGTAACAAGCAGATCCAGTGACTTAGGTTTCAATGGGTCGTCGAAAGCAACTGCCTCACTGGGTTTAAGCAGGTGGCATCCGTAGTGACATGCAACTCTAAGACCTCTCAACGGCCGGATGACTTTTTCCTTTATGGCATCTAAACCTATCTCAAGCAATAACTCAACGACATGTTTCACTTCGAGGTTGCCTTTGATTTCCAGACCAATTCTTGAAAGTCCTGAGTTTACTTCTTCTCTTGCTTTTCTGCTCGTTCTCAGCTTGAAGTTAGCCATTTTGAGGCTTTCCGAACAACCGCTACACAGACAAAGAATATCTAGCCCTTTCATTTCTGCAAGAGCGAGATTTCTTGCAGCTAAAGCATACCAAACATCTTCTCGGGTGGTCTTCGTATTGACAGGCGTTGGACAGCAAGAAAAATCGGAAATGTCTACTATTTCAACTCCAAGTCTACTTAACACTTCCCTTGATGTTTTTTCCCAAGATGGCAACCTGAACGGTATTAAACAACCAGTAAACAAAGCATAGGTCATTCTTGCTCACGTAACTGAATATGTCAAACCTAAGAGGAGGCTACCAATGTCTCTGTTGACATCACACCAGGAACATGTCGCAACTTATCGCTGACTACTCTACTATGTTCCTCCAAACTGTTTGCTTCTAGCTGAACTATTATGTCATATCGACCGAAGACTTCGTGTACTTGAACTATCCCTGAAATCTTTTGTATTTTCTCTGCCACAACTTTCATCCAACTTCCAAGCTCCCCAGGACCAACTTTTATCAATACAAAAGCCCTCACCAATTCACTCAACCGCGGGTCGTAGTGCTACAGCCTCATATAACCTCCACGCAAATGACGTATGGTTGTGGAAGGGATCTATAGGTAATAACTGCCCTAGGACGATGCCCGCGGCTAGACCTGCGTCTTTGGAAATATGAATCATATAGATTATCGCGGAAGAGCTCAAGAAGGAGGATGTGATGCTCTTCGAAAGATTCTGTATCGAAAGGGGCGGGCTTTGAAAACAAGGTTTTGCCTTGAGTGTAAGAATTTTGAAGACCGAAAAGAAATTGATGGATTTGTTGTATGCGCTAGAGGACGTATGCCCGGTGTGAGCTGTCTCGAATTCCAAGATAGGATCGTGGACAGCTTATACTCTTACATCTACTGGGCGTACCTCCACAGCATTGGCCAGACTGATGAGGGAAGAACCTATTTTGAAGAAAGGTTTTCAAGAAAGCTCTCAGACCAAGAACTTGCATACGCTTGTCTGCTTGACTATTTTCAGTCAGGTTTAGACAATTCCCACTTCTACAGGTGCTGGAAAACTATAAGAAAAATCTACGAGGAAAAACTACCAACCATCTCAAAAATCTTTGACGTAGCTTCACAAAGGTTTGATCTGTATCGTGAAAAAACGGACTTCGAGAGGGTTTTCTTAGATCTACTTTCCTCCAAGAAACCCTATGAGGGAGTTATCCGAGACGCCTCGGGAGGCCTCTACAAGTGGGGTTGAAGATTATGGAAAACGAAATAGTGTTCAAAGAAATGTTAGCTCCAGAGATTAAACTCATAAAGGTGAGAGCTCCATTTGTCGCGAAAAAAGCAAGATCAGGTCAATTTGTTATTCTGAGAGCCAGTGAAGGTGATGAAAGAATACCTTTGACTCTGATAGATTGGGATCCTAGGGAGGGTACAGTAACCTTAGTAGTTAAAGAAGTTGGGGCTTCAACAAAAAGACTTGGAGCATTAGAGGTTGGAGGTAGAGTTCGTGACCTTGTAGGCCCCCTAGGTAACCCAGGTGAGATCAGGTCTTATGGAAAAGTGTGCGTTATTGGTAGAGGAGTTGCGATTGCAGCGGCTTACGAAAGAGCAAGAAAATTTAGAGAGGCAGGAAACGGTGTAACCGTCATTATTAGTGCCCGGACTGCCGGACTTTTGATTTACAGGGAAGAGCTGGAGAAAATCAGCGACAAATTCTACGTAGCTACTGATGATGGTTCTGAGGGCGTAAAAGGATACGCTAACGATATCCTCAAGAATTTGTTAGACTCGGGCGAGAGATTTGGTTTGGTGTACGCGGTGGGAGCAGCTACGTTGATGAGAAATATTTCCAAAGTCACAAAACCCTATGACATTAGGACTATTGTCAGCCTTAACTCCTTAATGGTGGATGGAACAGGGCTATGTGGCTGCTGTCGCGTAACAGTTGGTGGTAGCCCTATGTTTACATGTGTGGACGGCCCTGAGTTTGATGCTCACCTAGTAGATTTTGAAGAGTTTAGGGCTAGAATTCACACGTATGACCAAGAAGAAAAAATCGCTCACCAGCTTGCTGAGGGAAATTGTAGGTGCAAAGGTTAGAGGTTAGGTTTAAACAAATCCCTATGCCTGAACTGCCGGTTAAGGAACGTATACGAACATTCAATGAGGTATCCTTAGGATACGCAGAGGAGCAAGCATTAGCCGAGGCTGCTCGATGTCTTCAATGTGAAAACCCGCTTTGTGTACAGATGTGTCCGTTACGTATGGACGTACTTGGCGTCGTACGGCTAATTAGACTTGGCGGTTACAGAGAGGCTGCGGAAAGAGCTAGAGAAAGAAACTGTTTGCCATCAATCTGTGGAAGAGTATGTCCACAAGAAGTATTGTGTGTTATGGGGTGCAGGAACACTTTAGGCGACCCCATTAACATTGGAGGTCTTGAAAGATTTGTCGCTGACTGGGAGCTGGAAAGAGGTGGAAACATGCCTGAAGCCGCTCCCGCTACTGGAAAAAGTGTAGCTGTTGTAGGTAGTGGTCCCGCGGGTTTGAGCGCCGCGACAGAACTGGCGAGAATGGGGCATCACGTAGTCGTTTTTGAGGCCTTACATGAAGCGGGCGGGGTTTTGACCTACGGTATCCCTGAATTTCGTGTGCCAAAGAAAGTTGTCAAACAGGAAGTTGATTACGTGGGGAAACTTGGGGTTGAAATAAGAACAAATGTTGTTGTAGGCAAAACAATAACTATGGATGAGCTTTTTGAGGGTGGATTTGACAGCGTCTTCTTGGGCTCTGGAGCAGGGTTACCTAGGTTGTTAGGCGTTCCAGGAGAAAATCTCTGTGGTGTTTACTCCTTAAACGAGTTTCTCATCAGAATTAACCTGATGAGAGCATATAGATTTCCCCACATGAGTAGAACGCCAGTTAAGGTGCAGGGTAAAGTCGCAATATTAGGTGCGAGAGGTCTAGATGCTGCTAGATGTGCTTTGAGACTCGGAGCAGAAGAAGTTACAATATTCTATCAACAGAAGGTTGTTGGAAGGGCTGATGAGATTAGACGTGGAGCAGAGGAGGGTGTGAAATTTCAACCATTAACAAAACCGTTGAGGTTAGTTGGTGATGAGAAAGGTTGGGTAAAACAGGTTGAGCTTGCTAGGTTAGAGCCTAGCGCCAAGTTTCTATACGATGCCGGAACCGCTGTTATCGCAAACAAGCATATTCCCAATACGTTGGCCGCTAAGAATACGGCAAGAAGCATTGAGATTGCTAAGTCTGGAACTATTGTTGTTAATCCTGAAACTCTTGTAACGTCAGATGAAGGAATTTTTGCAGGCGGCGATGTAGCCAGTGGGGCAGCCTCAGTCATAAAGGCGATAGAAGCAGGAAAAAGAGCCGCCCACTCAATTAACAAGTATCTTCTAAAGTAGTAATCCTGCCCAAATGGTATGAAGACTCACGGAGGCTCCGGTATCATAATCACGGGTTTCATGTGATTACTGAGTTTTTTGGAAGATCGTTTCTATAGCTCTGTTAAGCGTAACTTCGGCTATACTCTCGATGTACTCCAGCACTCTTGCCGAGCTATCTAGTATAAGCCTTAGCGAAGATATTTCTTTTGGACTGAGATATTGACTTAAGA
>CAZAQQ010000022.1:0-12522 GCA_964487485.1 uncultured Candidatus Bathyarchaeia archaeon
CACAGTCGAAATCATCAAGGCTGCTATCATCACTTCCAAGCCTAAGACCTGACTTACTTGTGGGATTCCGAATATGGTCGCCAACGTGTTCGGTATGGATATGACGAGTGTAATCCATGTCAAGATCAACATAAGCCACGTAAGAACCCCCAGACGCCTGTTCAACCTTTCACTCGAGGCCATCAACTGAACCATCACCGTCATCATGCGGTCCTCATGTTTCTCGATCTTCAATAGATCCCTCAGTAACCTCTCCTCGCTAGAATCCTCGCTCATATCTCTCCCTCTCTCGTAACTACAAGAGCAGGCTCACCTAGAAATCTCTTTGGAAGGAATCCTTGAGTCGTCGCCGTCCTTTGGAAAACAGGTAACCAGGGACACGGGTGTGCGATCTGGATTTGGCGTAAGAAATATGAATCTTACTAAAGATCGCTGGCCCAAATGCGATGCTAAGATAAACATTGTAGTATAACAACCTTTTCTGCAGTTCAATCAGAGGATAGGCCTGAATTCGTAGAAAAACAGGAGGCATCTTACACCTCAATATAACTCCTTTTCTTTGAGTTTTTGGACAAGTTTCCC
This sequence comes from uncultured Candidatus Bathyarchaeia archaeon, assembly GCA_964487485.1. Lineage (GTDB taxonomy): Archaea > Thermoproteota > Bathyarchaeia > 40CM-2-53-6 > CAZAQQ01 > CAZAQQ01. The sequence continues at coordinate 583 of CAZAQQ010000022.1, forward strand.
AGTTATCTTCACTGGCTTAATGGCTTCTTCCGGCTTTATGTCATCTAGCGACTTCGCCTTGACTGTCAGGCCGCATATGCCATCAGGTAACATTTTACCTCTAACGCATTGAACATATTTGCAAGTTTTCACGACGCATTCGTCGTCAGCAAATTTGCACCAAGCAACTCTGCCCTTTAAGAATAGTGATCGTTGACCGCATCGGAAGAATTCGCATGCTGGAAAACAGTTTTTGGGCTTGTCAGACATAGGAGATCAACCCTACACGAGTGCAGCGATATAACCTGAACCCAAGCCTCAATAAGGATTGACAGTTATAGAGGTAGTCCTCTTCCTATTTATTGGTTTTTCCCTTTGAACGAAATTGAATTACGATGCTTGCACCTTTCCCGTCTGTTAATACTTTTCACGTATACCTCCGTCCCATCGCATGTTGCATCTGGTTTGTGCGAATGGGCGTCAAAGCCCGCGCAGCACAAGATGATCTGCTCTGGTGGGCGAGGATAGCTCCGGCCCAGATTGCCTCTCTAGCGATCTTTTGGAGGTTCTCGTCGTGATCGCGTTCAACATGCTTGATAAAGACCTCGCATCGCTGATCGGTTCTACGCTGATGGTGTTCCTCAAGATTGGTCTCCCCTACGCATTGGCGGCCCTGCTCCCCGCGTACCTTCTGATCGTCCTCATCTGGGTCGTCGCAACATAGGTTGGACTTTCATCCACTCCCATATTTTTCATTTGGGTCACTCTGTATGGCAAGCTCTGGGTGGCGATAGTGAACCTACAGCCTTGGCTCTGATTACGCTGTTCATCATTCATCAGAGGCGTCTTGAACGAAAAGAGCGTTAGAGGGTTATTCTCTTCACCCGAGCAATGACCCCATCCCTAGGCTTCGGAGTAGTGATGTTACGGTCTCATTCATTAGGTCGGTAAAGTGTCTCATGATGCTGGCTGCACCAACGACCCCCGCCACCTTCCCTTCTTCAACTACGACGAGTCGTCTAACCCTATGTTCCTTCATCATTTCCGACGCTACGGCGACCGAAACGTTCGGGCCAATGGTTATTACATGTTTAGTCATTATCTCTTCAGCTTTCGTTTTCTCTATGTTCCCTTTTTTCAATACCAATCTTGCTATGATGTCCTCATACGTTATGATACCTACTGGTGAACCTGCATCCGTTACCACTGCGCTTTCAAGATGGCCTTCAACCATCTTTCTCGCAGTCTCAACAACCGAGGTAGATCGTTCTACCAGAATAGGCTTCACCATAATATCTCTGACAGGGATCATCTGAAGACATCTCCTGAGAAGATTGCCATGCAAAGACTGTCGGTTTTGTGCTCGCTTTTAACCATTTTGGTCATCTTGTATGTGATGTTTGCGGACCCTGGACGACTTAAGAGGAGTATCTGGGAATGCAACGCTTATCCTTTCGGAACTCCTTTGCAGCTAGACATGGAAAATCCGACCTAGACAAGTGCAGCAATATATCCTAAACAAGCGTCGATAACAATTAACAGTCATAGGGTAGTTCTCTCCCTATTTGTTGATTTTCCCTCTAGCGAAATCGAACCGCGGTTCTTGCAGTTTATTCAGCCTGCCAGTATCTTTCGAACCTATCTCGGTACGACAGCAACTTTATCGGCTACTAACAAGAGCATGTCGGTGAATATTCTTGGGTAGATTCCAAGTAGGAAAGTTACGAAAGCTAACACTATTAGCGGCACAGTCATCGTCAGGGGAGCCTCCTTAGCAGTCTTTAGGTTTTCGGGGAGAGGGCCGAAAAGTATCCTTCGTATCGTCCATAGAGCGTAGCCGACTGTCAAAATGGATGCAATAACCGCTAACGCAGCCATCAATACCCTTTGAATATTGTTGATGTAGAAACCGTAGTAGAATGCGCCTAGGAATATCATCCATTCGCTTTGGAATCCGTTTAGGGGCGGGGTGCCAGCGATGCCTAGGAAGCCTATCATCATTGATATGGCTGTGTAAGGCATCTTGCCAGCTAAACCTCCAAGCTTCGAAATGCTTCTTATTCCAACTTGATGCATGAAAACACCTGAAACCATGAAGAGAATTGCCTTGCATGTGCCGTGGCTAACGTAGTGAAACATGGAGCCTGTAATGCCTATGGCCGAAAAGGAAGCTAGGCCGAACAATAGGTAGCCCATTTGGCTTATGCTAGAGTACGCCAACAGCCTCTTTATGTCGTCTTGAGCCAGTGCCATCAATCCGCCGTAAATCATTGTCACCAAAGCTAGCAGGGAGAGAGAAGTTGACAGGTTTAAGGCTGTGGATCTGAAGTAGGTTAAAATTATCCTCGCAATTGCGTAGCCGCCAATTCCAATCATGGCTGGCGAAAGGAGGGCGCTTATGGGTGTAGGGGCTTCAGCATGGGCGTCGGGAAGCCAAGTGTGAACTGGGAATATTGCCAGCTTCACAAAGAAGCCTATGAGCATCGTCAGGACGATGGCCTGCAGTATCCAAGAGGGAGGACTGCGGGATTGCATCATGCTGGGTATCTCCGCCAAGTCTAGGGTTCCCAAGATACTGTAAGTAGCCAATATGCCAATCAGCAGTGACAAGGCGCCGAGGTGGGTGAAGATGAAGTATTTTAGGGCTATACGCTCTCGGGCACCTGTACCCCAAGAGTTTATGAGAGCCCAAGACGGCAACAACATGATCTCGAAAAAGAAAAAGAATTGAATGAGATTCGTTGAAAGAACTGCCCCAATCATGCCGATGGCGTAAAAAGTGTACAGAGTGAAGTATACGCTGGAACCATGTTCATGTTCCATGTAAGAAATGGAGTAAACAGCTATCAGAGTGGATAGCAATGAGATTGTCAGCGCGAAAGGCAGACTTAGACCATCTGCCAGTAACCCGAACCTCAAGCCAACACCTGGAACCCATTCGAATGACCATGCGTATGCTTTCGACGGATTTCTAAATAGTTCTATTCCAAAAATGGCTAGAATGCAAGTGGCATACAGCAGCCCAAAAAATGCTATCCAACCACAATGCCTACCCATTCTCTTCCCAAGAAGCAGCGTCAAAGCTGAAGCGACTAGGGGTATGATGATTATCTGCATTAACAAAGATTCAACAACCATTTTTTTCACCATCCAGAAACAGACATGATTATGATGACAAAGATGAGAATTGCAACAAAACCATAGAGCGCCTGACCCATATAGTTCAGTAGGTCTCCGGTGTGAATTTTTCTAGCGCGCTCCGAAAAGCCAAATGCCCCACCAGCAACCGTGTAATTGAATCTGTCCATGACGCCTAACTCAACCCTTCCCAGCATAGACTTCGACCCATTTACAGTTCCGTAACTCAGCACGTAACTGAACTTGTCTATGAGGGTTTCAGCATACCTAAACACAAGCTTTGACATAGAAATTAAGGGGTTCACCAAGACTTTGTAGTAGAATCGGTTTATGTACCATCTATTGGCCAAGAAGAGTTGAAAAGCAGCGAGAACCTTGTGATTTTGAATAGCCCCCGCTAGAGACGTTTTCTGAGCAACATACATGTAGCAGGCAGGTAGGCCTCCGAGCACCAGCATTATCGCTGACGCAATTGGCGTTATGTTGGGTGGCCATTCTGATCCAACTGAGAATCCAATGCCTTTTGGAGAGTGTAACTCAAGCGACTTTTCAGCAGTTTCGAAAAGCCAATGTTCCAAACTAACGGTTCCAAGCATGTTCACTAGGCCTGTAGCTATTGTGCCTACCGCCAGCAATGCGTATGGAACCCACATAACAGGTTTAGCTTCATGAACATGTTGACCCTTGCCTTCTAAGCCGTGAAGCCAACTGCTTCTTTTTCCGAGGAAGGTGAGACCCAGCATCCTCACGCTGTAGAAGAACGTTATCGCTGCTGTGATCAAGCCTACCGCAAAAAGGCTTTGTCCCATTGCTCCAAGCTTTAAACACATGTTCAAGACAGCTTCCTTGCTCCAAAATCCGCTTAAAGGCGGGATACCGGATAGGGAAAGTACGCCAATCAACATGCATGAAAATGTAATCGGCATCTCTTTCCTTATGCCACCATATTCATGGATAAACCTTGATGCACACGCATGAATAACGGAGCCAGCCCCAAGGAACAACAATGCCTTGAACATGGCGTGGCTCATGAGATGAAATAGTGAAGCTACATACCCGTGAGCCCAATCAGCTACTAGGCCTCCTACTCCAATAGCCAGCATCATATAGCCTATTTGGCTCACAGTTGAGTATGCTAGGACTTTTTTTATTTCCTTAGAAACCATTGCCTGCGTTGCAGTTAAGAAAGCGGTGAAAGCGCCTATCCAAGCTACCAAGAGGAAAAATGTTGTTAACTCGTGGAAGCCGTTGATCCACAGCGTTTTCCAAAAGATTGGAAAAGACCTCAACATAAGGTAGACCCCAGCTTTAACCATGGTCGCTGCATGGATTAGCGCGCTAACCGTGGTGGGACCGGCCATAGCGTCTGGAAGCCATTCATGTAGTGGAAATTGAGCAGACTTGCCCACCGGGCCCATGAAAAAGAGGAGGGCCACAGGAAGCAAAAGTCCAGCCTTAGACAGCGGAGCGGCCCATTGACCACTTCTCTCAAAAAGTTCGAAATAATCAAACGTACGAGCGAAATAGAAAATTGTGAAAACAGCGACCAAAAGACATAAGTCGCCTACCCGGGTGACGACAAATGCTTTCATTCCACAATGAGAAGGAGGATAAGCTTCTTCTCCCTCACCTACCCATGACTTTCTCCAGTCCTCCTTGGAGTCTCTATGCCAAAAACCAATCAACGCATAACTGCAAAGGCCTACACCCTCCCATCCAAAGAGCATCTGGAGCAAGTTATCAGACATGACGAGAAGCAACATGTTACCTATGAATAGATTCATGAAGAACCAGTATCGCGTCAAGCTTGGATCGCCCTCCATATAGGTGAGACTGTATATCAGAATCAGAAAGGAAATGGATGCAACGATGTTTGCCATGACAACGCTCAATGGATCAACGATTACCCCCACTTTCGCAAACGGAGGAATCCATGTGTACGATTGGTGCTTTACTTCTCCATGAAGAATCTCAGGTAACATCAATACCGCCATGACCGCTGCCAAGCCGCCGAAGAAAACTGCCATGCGATCCCTAAGCTTTGAACCAATTTTCGCAAAAATAGGCGTTAGCGCAGCGCCTATCATTGGCAGAACCCAGCACAGCCAAGGCGCATAGAACGATACTATGTCGAACGACATTTTCTCACGACGGCACTGTTCCAAAGGTTTTTCTTAATCTTGAAGAGGATAGTATTTTAAACCATGGGTTTGAAAACCTGAATTGAGAGTGGTTTAGTAGGTTACCCGGCACCGAGACATTGTCGTATGTAAGATGCTTGCGAGAAGAGCGCCGTTGCGGCTGGGTTCACGAATATGACTCCAAGCTGAGGGTATACCCCGATCAACACGCATAGCGCTGTTAACACAAGTAGTGGCAGCTTCATTGCCAAAGGAACTTCTGTAACAGAACTTGTGTCCATTCGGCTAGCTCCAAAAAACACCCTGTTAATAGCCCTAATGTAGAAGGCTAATGCAACTGCACTCATGACCACCATCACAACAGCGCCTAGGATGTTGAGGATGTTTCCTGAGGCAATGCAAGCTGCATATATCGTTAACTCACTCCAGAAGCAGTTGAACGGCGGCACTCCCGATATTGCCAAGGATCCCAGAATAAAAGTCCCAGCCGTCACCGGCATTCGCCTAGCGAGCCCACCCAGCTCTTCCATGTTTCTTGTTCCAGTCCTAAAGATTACTGCTCCAGCGCCAAGGAATAGGAGAGCTTTTGCAAGCGCATGGTTAAGTAAATGAAATAGTCCGCCAGTTACCCCCAATTGGGTGCCAACACCGATCCCTAGCGAAATATAGCCTATGTTAAGGACTGTGGAAAAGGCCAACATTCTCTTAATGTCATTCTGAACTAAAGCGATAAAGCCGCTAATTATCATGGTAAATAAACTGAGAGCAACTAAGATAGCAAGGAAGTAGCCAGCGAATGGCACACCATAGATCGTGAATACTAACCTTGCTATCATGTATACTGCGACCTTAACGTAAACGCCTGATAGAATAGCGCTCATCGGCGAGGGCGCAGCTGGGTGTGCGTCGGGAAGCCAAGTGTGCATAGGAGCTATTGCTGCCTTCAATCCTAGACCCCAAGCGAGAAGGATTAAGGCCGTCGTTAACACCGTAGGGCTCAGCGTCGCGCCAGAAACTAGGATGCCTCTGGATAGCCTATCAGCAATGTCCGCCATATTCAAGGTACCAATATAGCCGTAAAGTAAACTGATTCCAAGCAAATAGATTGTGGTGGCGACGCCCCCCATAATACAGTATTTGAAGCCTGCTTCCAGAGGCTCCCAGACATCCTTCCTAAAAGCGACGAGGCCGTAGCAAGCAACGCTCATTATCTCTAGAAAAACAAAGGTATTGAACAGGTCGCCTGTAAGCGTTACACCTACCATGCCTGAGACCATTAGTAAGAGCAGCGCGTAGTAGTACACCAAGCCATAATCGTGTTTCATATATTCAAGGGAGTAGGCTGATGCTAAGGCGCATACCCCAGTCACAACAACCGCCACAAAGGCGTTGACGGAGTCAACTGCCAATATAATCCCAAAGGGGGGTTTCCACGCTCCCATTGCATGAATTATCACCTTTCCATTCCAGACGGTGGGAATCATCATCAAGCAGAAAATGAAGCTACAGGCAAGGGCAATGGTGGAAACCCATCCTTGAACTCTTTCAGAGACATAGTAGCCCAGTAAGGGCATTACGAAAGAGGTGAACAGGGGCGCGACTATTGCTAGAACAGGCAACTGCTCGATAGGTATCAACCAGCCAGCCTCCTTATTTTTCGCGGATCCAGAGTTCCATATTTTTCATAGATGTTTATGGCGATGGAGATAGCCATGGCCAAAACACACATGTCGATAACTATAGCTGTCAAAACTAGGGCTTGTGGCAACGGATCAACTGCTGTTAGGCTGAACCATCGAAGATTTCTAGATGCTTCACTTGTTATGATTGGCGGGATGCCTTTATAGCGATAATCCAGAGCTATGAGAAAGACGTTTACTGCGTCGGACAACAGGTCTACGCAAAGGATGATCTTGATCAAATTGCGCTTGCAGGCAATTCCGTATAGGCTATAGGCAAGGATCACAATGACGACCAAATAAGGAATATTGAGCATTACTCTTCTCCTTCCCGACGAGCCAGTCTAGTCAAGCTGTAGAAGATTATTATGAATGCAACGGCTACGTGAATTCCTTCACCCACATTGTAAAGAGGAAGGCTCCCTGCGCTGGGAATTTCTCCTGGGATTCCTGGAACCCAGTAATAAAATGGGAATGCGCCAACACTCCTGAAAAACCAAAAGCCGAAGGCGAGGCCAGTAAGGCCTACGATGATTATGAAAAGCATTGACAGGCTCTTCAGTTTGTTGGAAAAGTCAAGGCTTACCTTTTCCTCCGTACTCTGTAATCCGAAAGCAAAAATAAGTAAAATCACTCCGCATGCTAAAATAACGCCGCCTTGAAACCCTCCGCCGGGTGTCAAATGGCCGTGGACAACTATGTATGCTCCAGCAATCAGTATGATCGGAGACAATATCCGTGAGACGGTTTTTACTATTAGCGTCATTCCAGTCAATGTTTCTCCCTCGTTCTAAAGAGCATCAATACTCCCACTATTGCTGTGAAAAGCACGGCGGATTCACCTAGAGTGTCATAACCGCGATAGTCCCAGACAATTGCGGTCATCACGTTCCATGCGCCTATTTCCCCTAGCGTATGGTCAATGTAGTATTGAGCTACTGGCCAATCGTGATTGCCGAACTCAGGGTAGGGGCCATAGGGTGGCGGAAGAACGACGATTGTCAAAAGAGCGGCTAATGCCAGTATGCTCAGGTATGTGGGCATCTGCTTCAGATTGGCCTTCAAGCTTCCTCCACCCTTAATGTTCTCGCTATGGCTGCAACGAAAAGCGCGGTTTCAACGCCGACGCCCACTACGATTTCAACTATGGCTATGTCTGGTGCCATTAGCATATAGAATAGCACAGCGAGTAGGACACTTTCAATCCCAGCTACTACTATGGCGTAGAGTAAGTCTTTGAGCTCTACGATTGCTATCGTAAAGGGTATCAGCAATAGAAGAATTACATTAAAGACTAAATCTTCAAGTCCTATCTCTAGCAATCGGTTCCTCCTCCTCTTTCAATTTGTCGCAAACAGGCAGCCTAAGGGGCACGTTACTCTTGTATGTGGCGCGAATAATCGCATGGGAGCCCACAGGGGATGTAATGAATATGAAGGCAGCAATTATCAAGCTCTTACCAAAGTACGTTGGCCCCAGACCATATGTAAGAAGAGCAAGCCCCATCAAAGGTACAACGGACCCACCGATAACCGAAACTGTCGCAGCATGAACTCTAACCATGGTGTCCGGAAACCTCACAAGACCCACAGCTCCGACAACACTGCAAAACATTCCAATTACCATCAAGGCGTATCCTGCCAAGGTCAGGGCATCCTCATATCCCAGCAAAACAAGAAATGCAGCCAGAGCCATCAGCAAATAGCCAACAATTTCATACTTGGTTATTTTCATTCTCCGAGAGGCCTCCCCTCCAAATATTTCGCGATGGCAAGGGTGCCGATGAAGTTTAGTATGGCGAGAGATAAGGCGACATCCAGTAAATAGTCGGCCCCATAGTAGATTGCTAAATAGCCTAACCCTGCGGTAAGAATTGATGTTAAAGTGTCAGCGGCTATTACTCGGTCAGGGCCTGTAGGCCCTGCTAAGACTCGGTAGGAAGCAATGCAACAAGCTGTAAGAAAGGCAGCCACAGCCACCAGCAAAAGCACGAGAATCAACCGAAAATCCTCCCGACATAATACTCAAAATCGGCGACTATCTTATCATAACAAACCTTCGGCTCTGGAGATGCAACATCAATCCAGTGAACATAATAGCAGTTCTTAGACTCGTTCAGTTCAACCACGATAGTGCCCGGAGTATTTATGATCGAATTGCCTGCAGCAGTAATGCCGCAATCCGTTTTCATTGTATAGGGAACCTTGACTATGCCGGGATTCAAAGGCATCTTAGGATTAAGAATACGCTTTATAACATCGTAGTGAGCTGTGACTTCTGCGCAGAACCAATAGTAGAAAAAGTATGTGATAGCCCAGTACCATTTCCTAAAGTCAAACTTGTCCCTAACGCCACCATGGATCATCAATCCATATGTGCCCGCACCAATTAACGCAGCGCTAATAAACCCTACAATGAGCTCACTGAGGCGAGTGCTAGACGTGAGGGCTATGTAGAGTACGTAAAGGACAGTGAAGGTTAGGAGAAAACGTGACCGTTTTCCAGAAGTCACCAACGAGCGCCCTCAGCCTATGAGTTGCGAACATGCTCTTACCTATGTTCCTTAAGAGTTTTACCATCTCTCTCAAGGACCTCTACCAAAATTGGAAACAAGACAATAGACACCAAAGGAAGAAGTACCAAGGCGAGGATTATCAGCAATGGCGGCAAAAATATTCCACCAATCGGCAGCACAACTAGAGCCATGAATGTGAGAATTACTTCGTCGAGGCAAATTACCAAAGCGGCAAGAAACTTGCGGCGCCGTGTTGCTGAAAGACTGGCTACCCACTTCTCAGTGAGATTCGATCCTCTAAGCCAACCTCGGTAGATAAATACCAAAGCTAGTATAAGCATCAGAACAGAGGTAAAGACCCATGGTTCAATAAGATCTAGCCTAAATCGCATTAAGATTCCCTGAGAAGCCTCCAATAAACCGATTAAGCTCTTCGCAGACCGCAAGCCTCTCCTTCGTTTCCTGCAGGATCTCGAGTTTTCCCTCAAACCTGATTGGGTTGGCTAAAGCTTCTTTGAGTCTACCAATTTCCTTACTAAGATTCTCAAGCGTCTTAGGCCTTTGCTCCTTGGGCAGTTTCGAAGCAACCTTCCTCGCGCTATCATAGTCTCGTAATCTCACGCGTTCAAGAATGTAATCGTAGAAGGGTTGCTCGAACTTTCTCCCAAGCCCCCGACCGTGGTAGATGGCAACTCCTCGCTCCCAATCAATCGTATGATCTGGTGTTCCGCTCATTCTCTCCGCCTATCCGCATGAGGAGAAGCACTTGGATCTACTAGTATTTTACCCTAGCTTCCCCAAGCAATTGCAGACCAAAACAGCCCAGCTTCATGCATACTGGGAGAACTTCGACAACCCAACTCGCAGATTTGAGTTGTGGAACGAAAATTGAAAACAGTTTGCAAAAATTTCATATGTAAAAACAACGAGCCTAAGCAGTTCGATGCAACAGCAAAACGTTTTTTGCCCCGCATATCCTCTAATCGCCCCCATTTGGAGGGTCGCAGCGTAGTTGGGCTGGAGGAAAGATAAGTTGCCGAGAATTGTTTCTGTAAGCTGCGACAGCTTGTCCGTCCGAAGGTCTAATCCCAAGCCTCGTATATTCGGAAATGCTCATACAGGCAGCTTCGTGCAACAAGCTGTTCTGCTGGCTGTTGCCATACTCCTGATGGCGATTGTCCATAATCGTTTCGGAACAATTCCCTCCCTCCTAATTCTTATCGGATCCATCTCGCTATGGAAGACCTACTATAGAACTTCACAACGAGCGAGGTCTAGGAAGACTAAAGTGTTGACGGCTTGGCTTACTGTCACCAGGGGGCCGGGATCTAGAGCAACAACGGCTTTGAAGACAGAACTCAACAAGCTTACGAGGGGAAACGGCTGATGGAAACAAGAAACTGGCACTCAGTGACTGTTGAAGATGCTCTAAATACCCTTATAACCAACCCCGATGGCCTAACCGAGGAAGAGGCTAAGCGTAGACTTCAGGAATTTGGGCCCAATGAGCTTGTGGCTGAGAAGAAGATATCCCCACTTGAAATATTAGTTAGTCAATTCAAAGAAATCCTTATTATAATTCTGATATTTGCCACGATTCTCTCCGCTCTAATAGGGGAAATACTCGATGCTATAATCATTCTTGCAATAGTCATAGCCTGCGCTTTACTTGGTTTCGTGGAAGAGTATCGCGCCGAGAGAACCCTTGAAGCCTTAAAGAAGATGCTGGCTCCCACCATAACTGTAATACGGGATAAGAGGGAAAGTGAGGTCCCATCAAAGGAACTTGTGCCCGGCGATGTGCTTTCACTTGAAGCTGGCGACAGGGTGCCTGCAGATGCCAGACTAATTGCAATAGCAAACCTACACGTTGACGAAGCACCCTTGACTGGCGAGTCCGTTCCGGTGGCCAAACATTTGGACTTATTGCCCGAAGGTACTTCCGTGGCCGATAGGAAAAACATGGTATTTACCGGCACCACCATTACCTACGGCAGAGGAAAGGCTGCCATAACAGCTACTGGGATGGCAACCGAATTTGGGAAGATAGCTAAAGAAGTCGCGGCTGTTGAAGAAGAGAAGACTCCGCTAGAGAGAAGAATGGAAGACATCGGCAAATGGTTAGGAACGCTCTGCTTGGGAGTCTGCTTCTCCGTAGCTGGTTTCAGCATTTTCAGAGAGTTCTTCTCTGTAGGCCGACTCGCCGGAGAATTTGTGTTAGAGATGGTCTTATTCGGCATCGCCTTGGCGGTAGCAGCAGTCCCTGAAGCATTGCCAGCTATTGTAACCGGTGCTCTTGCCATAGGCATGCATGAGATGGCAAAAAGAAATGCTTTGGTTAGGAGGATGCCGGCTGTAGAAACATTAGGATGTACGACCGTAATCTGCACTGATAAGACTGGAACTCTAACTAAAGGCGAAATGACTGTTCGGCGAATATATGTGGACGGTAGAATCGTCGATGTTACAGGTGTTGGTTATGAACCAA
>CAZAQQ010000023.1:0-12132 GCA_964487485.1 uncultured Candidatus Bathyarchaeia archaeon
ATACTCAACCCAACCACACAGAAGAGCTAAGCGCCATTTTCTTAATAAGAGCGGAGACGTTTTGTCAAATCTCCATAGGTAGTCTTGTTTTTTCCAAAAACGTGGTTTGTTTAGAGCTCATCTTTTTACTTGATTATCCTTTACCTGAAACAACTCGTTCAATCCCAATTTGTAATGAACTCCAGTAGCCCTTTTGACGAATTCAAATACATCATAGAGTGTGTATAGCGCACATAGGATTATTGTCAACAAAATTGACGATGAAACGCCTAGATGATGGTATCCACTTAAGACATCGCTGAAAGGTAACAAAATTATGGAGATGGAGGCTAAGGCAATCAAATTCCTGAATACTCTTCTAAACCCATCTCTCAGTTCTAAAAACATTTTTGTTTCATCATCCTCAAGCCCCTTTCGCAATATCACAATTTGTCGATAGTGTTTCCCGAAGAATATCGCGATTAAGCCAGAGAGGGTCGAAGCCGTAGGAATCAAGACCATAAAAAGATTGATGAACATCCACGGTTTCAGCTCATGCCAGATACGGCCAAACTGGAATGTCGCACCCAAAATGAGCCACATGCCAACTATGGAGGCTAGGCGGAACCATTTATATGAGAACATGCTCAGCAACCGCGGTGTTAACTCCAACAGACATCAACAATCCTTGTCGCTATTTTGCGAGTTTGGATTCTTCCAGTGAAGGAGAGATAGCGACCGCTGCCCATGCCTTCAGTGACGTGAACAGAGCTATCCAGAACAAGTTCAACACGATGTACCCCGCTGGCATAATTGCTCAAAGCCACAACCAATTTGTCGTGATAGATATTGATATGATAAGCAGCACTACACGAAGTCTGATAGACCTCTTCGTTGTGTCCAGCATCGGATTCAGAACCTTCTACTCCTTACAGCTCTATGCCAGAGCTCTAGGGTGTGTCGGGTAGAGAGAATAAGTAACTCATTGCATGTTCGACCAAGGTTGGATCATAGCTGAGTAGTATGTTTGATTGTCAACAAGAAAGAACTTCTCTAGTAAATCTCTAAATGAATTCTCAAGCGCCATATTCTTAGCGGATGCATACTTAGAATCATAGAACTTGTCGCCATAGATGTCTTTACCTTGTTTGAGCGCCCTTTTCACCCAACCCAAGTCGAATCGATCTTTGATTCCATACATAGGCATCTTGGAAAAGATAGTATTGAGATTTCTATATTCACTTGTGAAGTCCCCGTACAGTTCCTTGAATTCCTCGCTCCATAGATCAGGGTGAAAGCAAGGTCGATTATCTATAGATACTATCGTCATCCTATCCTTTGATTTTCCCTGTTTTAAAAGGAAGGATTCGTTCGGTCCAAATCCGGCAACAATCATCGGCCTCAGATTTGGAAGACCTAGGCTCTTGAGGTTGAAGTACGAATTCAGATTCCATTTGAAGAGTTTGTCTGATTGCGTTCGAGTAAGCAGCTTTAACTCTTCTGGATTTGTTCCTTTGATCGAGGTTTCTATCGCCACAATGACTGAGGGATTCTGACGATACAATGCTTGGAGGTAATCTTTGATGAGGTGTGTGTTTCCTTTCCCGATGTGAATGCCATTTGTTTGGATTATGATCCCATTATTGAACTTCTTGCTTGCGATCGAGCTTATTTTCAGGAGAACTTGAAAAAGAAATTCTATGTACTCATCGTTAAGCAAGGGTTCGCCTCCAAGAACTCGTAGCCAATTGTAGGATTCATGGTTCTTTGGATATGGAATTGCTTTGAAGTCTGAAACAGCATCTTCCACGGTCTTCTGCCTAGTCACGGTCTTACCTTTCAGGAACCTGTTTGGCCATGAGTAACCTGACGCAAAACAGAGTCCGCACATCAAGTTGCATCCTGCAAATCTCAGAGCAAGCTCGTAAGGGGCATTACCACATTTCTGGCGAGCGATCACCTTGTCATGTCTTCCGTCAGGATCATAGCAGTCCTTCAGGAGGTCAAGATACACAACCAATATGTGCATACTCCACAGTCGAGTTCTAGGGAATCGTTTGGGGTCTTAGGAGAACACTTTCTAGGCAGTAGACTGTCAATTTTGATTCTGGACAGAGTTTTCCTTGGGTACAAGTTCTGCATAGTTCAAGAAGATTTGATCTTCCCATGTTCAAGGTTCCAAGGTCTTCGTGGAGGCCGTAGAGGAGTTTGAGATACTTTCCCTCAACTATTCTTGGAATCTCATTTCGACGGTTGAGCCCATACCATTCATAAACGCCTTTGTCACCTTTAGATGAATTGCAAGTTCTACAGGCCAGAATCGCATTATCAGCTATGTCGGGTCCACCTCGACTCTTCGGAATGAGATGGTCTATAGAAAGGTCGTGGGCGCTCGAGCAATATATGCAAATCTTGTCTCTTTCAAGATCGCGGATATACTCTCTTATCGAACTTGACCATTTGATTTTCCCAGACTGAAGCTTCTTGAACATACTCATTGTGAAACCATAGTCACCAGTGTGCCCTGAGGATCTAGTCATGAGCTTGGCATACTGCCAAAAGATCTCATCTCTGACGGTCTTGACCGCCGAAGGAGGCAGAACTATCCCCCGAATAACTTAGCCGTCGCGGGATAAAAGCGGTACCCACAGGCATATTGAGTATCGAGCCTTTGTTACTCTAGCGGTTTGCTCGAAAGGTATTCGCTTAAGATCATCCTAGTAGTTTCAAGTATCGAGTCTAGGAGGCTCTTTTTCGCTCTTCCCCCAATCTTTTTTGAATTAATTTGCAAGCCCCTATATGAAGCCGTGTGAATACTGATTTCTAATCACAATTGTTTTCTAATAAAAATTCACTGTTTATCGGATTCTCGTTTTTCCTTTTGCCAGATTTCTGGCCGTCTCTTCATTCACATCGATAAAAGAAGCGCCCTGAAAACCGCAACCCAAACATTTGTACATGTTTCCGCCTCCACGGCCAAGCCAGACATCCACGTTGCTACTGCCACATGACGGACAAACCTTAACCAACTCAGCTCATCCCAACATAATCACAATTCAAAAATAAGTACTTTCGATGATGTATAATACGCCGCCCTCTTCATCGTACAAGCCTCGCTTTTTCAGCATTGGGTACTGTCAAGACCTTCACCAGACTTCTCTTGCATGCCTTTTTCAGTCTGTCAAACTAGGGTTTTTGGGTCTATTCTGTCGACTTCACGGATTGCTGTTTCAAAGTGTTTGTCCACTGTAATAATCTTGTTAATGTCGTTGTTGAGCATCACTGCCAGATGAAGGGTGTCTCTAGGGGGCACCTTGCTATTCATATACTTGTGGAAGAGATGTATGGAGTCTTCAGCATCCCTTGCCGTTACAGGGAGCACTCTGGGTTTAAGCCGCAGAGTGTACAGAGTCGTATTACTGGTTCTTGTTGTGTTGACTTACACTTTTTCCTGCCCTGTGCTTGGAGAGAGAAGCTGCAACAATAAGGTTTATATGTACAATGATTGTACATACAGCACCCAACAATGGGGTTCGTTAGAGTAGAGAAGCGTGGTTCTAAAGAGGCTTCGTACTATTACCTATGCTCATACAATCGCGAGACGAGGAATGTTCGGAAACGCTATCTAGGTCCGGTTGACAGCGCTGAGGCTAGGAGGAAGGCCAACTTCTTCAAATGGCTCAACTCATTAGATGAACAAGAGATCAGAAGACTTGGAAATGAAAGCATGGCCATAGAAAGATCAGGGCTGAGTTTTTACAGTTCATTAGAAAGAGTTTTGGAACTCGGCCAATTTTCAGGGTTGTCATAGGTTTTGGCTGAACGTTTTCCTCAACTAACACGACTCAAGATCAGCGCGCTCAGATTTCTGAAGATCCTAAGTAGGCTGGACATCGACTACGTAATGATCGGAGGAATACCAGTAGGGTTCTACGGTGAACCAAGGTTCACACAGGATTTAGACTTTGCAGTTGATCCTGAAGTCTTCGCCAGCAGGTTCCCCGAATTCCTCCAGGAAATAGAGAGAGAAAACTTCTTGTTATCCTCAGGACGCCCAACAGTGGAGGAGTTGAAGAGCATCACATCTTTGAGGTTCGTGGACCTGCGGAATAAGACAATCATTGACCTAGTGCTTCATCCGAAGGGTTTCAATTGGGATTCTGACATCCTGAACAGGAGCCGTCAACAGAAGCTTCTGCCAGGTAGAGGAAAGATATGGTGTGTATCTTTGGAAGACCTGATTGTGATGAAGATCGCAACCGGGGAGCCTCAAGACTACAAGGATCTGGAGAGAATGATTTCTCGTCGACTCAAGGAGATTGATTGGGGTTACCTGCGCAGACGCGCCAAGAAATTCAATATAACCGAAGAAGTTGATGAGATCTACAAAAGGTTCGGTATTAGCTAATCGTCTGAGGTTAAGCCGATTAAACACCTTTTCAATTCTCGCTATACATGAGTAGTTCGCTTCCAATTCATAATCTTTGTTCGGGATGTTGCATATTTCTCGGATTGATTGCCATGAAAGGTTGGAAAGGAGACTAAGATTAAGAACTTGTCTCTGCAATAGAGCTTGGGGCATTCTCATTTGGGGATTTGACATAACGAACTTGGCGTCTAGCAGTTTCTACTCGAAAGAAAACTTAAATACAATCGCTAGGGCTTTAGACTCAGTTTCACAAATGGAAGGGGGGATAAAACTTAGCAGAAAAAAGGGCGGATCGATGGGGCGTTGCTAACATATACTCATCCTTTAACAATACGCTTGTTCATATTACTGACCTAACTGGCGCGGAAACAGTGGCAAGAAGCACTGGCGGGCAACATGTGAGAGCTGACAGGCTTCAGGGCTCGCCTTACGCAGCGATGCAAGCAGCTGCAGCCGCAGCCAAGGCAGCGAAAGACAGGGGAATAACCTCATTGCACATACGAGTTAGAGCGCCGGGCGGCCATGATGCTCGCACCCCTGGACAAAGGAGCGAACATCTTCTTCCAGTTCGGGTGCGCAGGCTGCTATCAGGATGCTCGCTCGTGCAGGTTTCCGCATAGGCCGTATTGAAGATGTTACCCCAGATTATGCAAGGCTAACCAGTTTTGCGTAAGGGGATTTCCACACAACGGCACGCGGAGACCTGGCGGGCGTCGGGGCCGAAGAGTGTAGCCCTAACTTTCCTTCTTGGGCTGAACAAATACGTGGGCCGACTCGGGGCGATACATCGAAGGGCTGTTATGTGATTCTTCCGCGGGCTTTGTAGTTGCGGAGAGTCGGGCCGAGTCCTCCACCATTTAACTCATAGAGTGTCTTTTGGGCGGTTGCTCACTATCTAGCTATGCGTATCCAGCTTTGGCCAGATATTCTGCCAGTAGAACAGCTCCGCGTGCAGCGCCCATTTTCGTGTTGTGTGATACCAGCACGTATTTGATTCCGTTTTCTAGAACATTGTCTTTTCTAATCCTTCCAACAACTGTAGCCATCCCATCATAAATGTCCCTGTCCAGTCTTGGCTGCGGCCTGAAGGGGTCTTCCCTAACCACTATCATTTTCTCCGGCGCTGAGGGTAAGTCAAGGTTGCTTATGTCACCTTTGAAGTTCCTGAAAGCATCTTTTGCCTCTTCAACGCTGCAGTTTTTCTCTGTTGACGCAAAAACAGCTTCAGTATGGCCGTCCTTCACGTTAACTCGCGTGCAAGTGCAACTGACCTTCAAGTCGGCGTTCTCTATTCTTCCGCCTTGGTATTTGCCTAGGATTTTCAAGGTTTCACTCTGAACCTTTTCCTCCTCCTTGGGAATGTAGGGAATAACGTTGTCAACTATGTCAAGGGACAATACGCCCGGCGACCTCCCAGCTCCAGACACTGATTGCATCGATGTCATAATAACCTGCCGTAAACCAAAGTTTTCTTGCAGGGGCTTTAGAGATATTACCAAACCCGTTGCAGTACAGTTAGGTATCGGAGTTACGAATCCTCTCCAACCCCTCCTCTTCCTCTGATTCTCTATTATTTTGGCGTGGTCACAGTTTACTCCTGGAATCAAGATTGGTACGTCGGGTTCATACCTGAAAGTGGAGGCGGTGCTGACCACGGGCTTCTGTTTCGCAAACTTAGGCTCTAGGTTAACTGCGATCTCTGCTTCCACAGCTGAGAAAACCACATCCAATCTAGAAGCGTCGACTCCGCTCGAATTTTCAACCTTCATCTCCAAAACCTCTTCGTCAGGCTCTTCTTCGCAGTACCACCTTAATGCTCCTGTTTTTTCATCTCTCAAGGCTTCAGAGTAGCTCTTTCCAGCAGATTTCTCAGAGGCTGCTAGGCATGAGGTTTCGAACCAAGGATGGCCTTGCAAAGCCACAATGAACTGTTGTCCAACTATGCCTGTTGCACCAATCACGCCAACTCTTCGTTTTTCCATACCTCATCCATCCGTATAGAACGATCCTCGCGTCTAGCCGGAATTAGGCATTAAGATGCCTCCGAGGCTCTCTTAAATCTATTTCAATCTCGAACGATGGCTATCTGGGTCGGCCTACAGGCATTATGTATAGGGGCTTCTGTTCGCTCGGCAGCGTCAGTATTCTCTGTACTTCCTCGTCGTGGAAAGCCCCGATCGTTACTGTTCCTAGGCCTAGTGCTGTAGCCTGCAGGTATATGTTCTCACCTACGTGACCAACTTCCATGTGGACATAGCGGACTCCGCGGTCTCCGTAGACCTTCGTCGTTCTTTCATAGATCGCTGCGATCACGATGTTTATCGGCGCTTCAGCCACCCATTTTTGTCCCAGCGCAGCAACAGACAAAGCACCTCTCAAATCCGCCGTGGATCTAAGAATCAAAGAGTGGTCTTTAGGAACATATTGGTAAACTCCAACTTTCAGTTCAGCTACGCTGTTTTCAGCAACCACCACGTACAATTCAAGGGGGTAGGTGCCTCCTGCTGAAGGAGAAGTTCTAAGTCCATAGCGAGTCTCCGTGATTCCTTGAGCCGCCCATAATAGTTGAGAAACCTGCTTGAGGTTGAGAGGGTCCTTTGAATAGTCTCTTATGGACCTCCGCTTCGCTAAAGCTTCCTCCACAGAAATTGACCCAACTGTTGTGGGATCTGGTAGCTTAATCGTGCTGCCTAAGGCTAGTTTCTCCCTGTCTCGAGAAATAGTTTCAGAATTTAGATAAGGCGCATAAAATCCAAGAATGATGAGCGCAGTTAAGGCCGCGATCGCGGTGAGGAATAAGCTCAACTTTTTAAGCTTCATCCTGAGTGCACCACCAGAAATGCCTCGGGGCAGGATATAAATTCATTTTGAGACTCTTTCCTCGATCTTCACGGCCTTTGTTGGACAAGATGTGAAGCACTCTAGGCACCTAATGCAGTCTAGGCTTTTGGCTTGAGAACCAGTTGGGTCAAGATCCATCAGGCAGGCTTCCTTGCATCGGTGACAGTCAATACATGAAGTTCGTTCGACGCTAAGGGAAAGCAGGCTTACCCTGTTGAAAAAGGATAGGACGAACCCTAATGGACATAGTCTACACCATAGGCGGGGAAGGACTGCGGCTGAGAGGAAGAGGAGGAAAAGCGACGCCCTTGAGAGGTATACAAGATCTATGTGTTGAAGTAGGTAAGCCAAGACTGTTGAGCCAAGGCGAAAAAAGGTTTTCCACATATTGTAGCGAAGCTCCTGAGAGCAGCGAACGCATGGCAATAATTGGGTGCAACATGGTCGCAGCTATCATGATAGTGAAGGCGGCTAAACCACTCTTAGCAGCTAGAAATGCCCTATGGCTGGGTAGCTTCAGCCTTTTCTTGGCTGCTCTGCCCACGATTTCCTGCATTGCCCCATAAGAGCAAACCCAGCCGCAGAAAACTCTGCCGAAAGCAAGGCTTGTGAATACGATGCTGCTGATCAAAATCCATCTTATCGGGGTGGTTCTAGGGTTCATGAGGCAGGGGAGGATTTCACATTCGTCGCATACGATCCATGGAATAACGAAGGGGCAAACATAGAGCGATTGGAGAAAAGGCAGGGATATGAGGATGGGTGAGATGAAGCGAATCAAAATTGGCTTGAGGAATTCTCCCAATATTAAGCCTCTTAGCCAGTGGCCGGATGTCCGTGGGCTATTTAGTGAAGCCTATTTTATCCAAAAGCCTTCTAGTTGTTTTCGTCAGCTCATATCTACACAGTTCCTCAGCCTTAACCCATCTAACCTCTAGGACATCTGACAGTGCTTTAGGCTCGTTTTGGCCAGTAGGACGAGCTAGGAAATCTACTAGCACGTAGTGAAATCGAATCTTTCCCAAATCATCGTGGACAATATTGTCTACCACATCTAAAAGCTGAATACTCTCTATGTGCAAATCAGTTTCCTCTTTTACTTCGCGCCTAACAGCATCAACCATTGTTTCACCCAGTTTTACCAGACCTCCAGGAATTGACCAAAGACCCTTCGCAGGTTCTTGACTTCTCCTGACCAGAAGCACAGCGTTGCCTCGTTTGATCACCGCGCCCACGCCGACCAAGGGTTGCTCAGGATACTCTCGCTTCAGACTTTCCAGCTCCTGCCCATTGAGAGTTCTGTCTGGCGCATTCAAAGCTTTGGCTAGTTTCGATGACAGCGCTCAAAAACACGAGTGAGATAGTAGTACTCCGTAGATCAATGGTAGGTTTTCTGAACCAGCTCAACTAAATCCAGCACTTGAGAGTGCTCTCCAAGCAAGTCTTTCAGTTGGAGCTCGCAGAAAGGGCATGCCGTAAGCATGACATCAGCCTCAGTCCTCTTGAAGTACTCCGGCTTTCTATTCCCAATTAGGGAGGAGAGATCTCTTCTGCCCGCCCTTACGCCGCCTCCTGCGCCGCAGCAACTATCAGATTTCTCCATTTCTTTGAACTTGACGCCCGGTATTTTCTTGATGATTTCTCGTGGCTCTTGAGTAACGCCCAAGCCTCTGCTCAGATGGCATGGATCATGGTATGTAACCTTCAGATCTACGGATTTCATTTCTCTCGAGTCTAGTTCCAATTCTCGAGCCAAATATTCGGAGATGTGGAGTACTGTGAATTCTGGCTGCCTATGAAGAACCTCATCTGAAAGCAGGGGGTAGTTCTTTCTCCAAGTCATTGCGCAACCAGGACATGCCGTTACCACTTTCTTAACCTCATATTTCTCGAAGGCTAGAATATTTCTCTCAACGAAAGCCCTCTTAGCTTCCTCTACGAGCCCCACTCTGAGGAGTGGGGAACCGCAGCAAATCTGCTCACGAGGCGCCACGACCCTAATGTGATTCCTGCTGAGGATGTTCACTAAGGCTTTGCCGACTTCTTGAAGTCGATAATCGGCTAGGCAACCTGTGAAGAATCCAACTGTTTCTTTTGGGTTTTCCATTTCTATCAGCGTAGGCATCGTCTCCAGTAATGGTGTTTGCATTCTTTCAACAACCCTGCCCGTTTTCAAAGCTAGCTCCGCAAAGATCTTATGCCCCTTCAATGGTCCCAAGCCTTCGCTGACAACAATGGACCTGAGCTTTTCAATTACCGTGTCTGGCAGGTTTAGCTCCATGGGGCAAACTTGCTCGCATTTCTTGCATGTTGTGCAGTCATAAATGCCTTCTGAGAGAGTCATAGGCGCCCTAGGGAATTTGTCTCTTGGATCAAACGCGAATTTCGCGAGTTGGAGCATTGCAGAGGGCCCTGCGAAGCCTCCTTTAGCAGCCTCAAAGGAGGGGCATGCAGCTATGCAAAGTAAACATTCTATGCATTGGCCTAATTTTGCTGAGCTCTGTATTTTCCCATGATTAATATTTTCCGGGTAATTTTCCGAAGTAGTTAAACGCTCCAAGTAAGGCCTCAATCTGACAATTCGCCTATCATAACCGCTCCTGTCAACAACAAGATCCCTGAGTACAGGGAAATTGGGCAAGGGTTCGATGACCATTTCGTTTGATGCAGGTTCCATGCATGCTAGGCTTGGCTTCCCATTGACAAGAACACCACACTGGCCGCACCTTCTTACGCCGCAACTGCTTCTATAGGCAACTCCTTCGCCTAGCACCTCGTTAATACACTCCAGAACGTCTAGAACCGTGGCTCTCGGCATATCAGGAACATCATAGGTTTCATATAGCGGTCCCTCACGTTTTTCTGAATCGTACTTGAAAACCTTGACCTTGATCTTTTTCACCCCCATCCGTTCAACAACGATGCCGAGGCGGCATGTGGCTCTAGCCTATTGGGACTGTGTAGGCCTTCAGGCTTCCGTTTTCCAGCTTCAAGACGATATGTTTTGACCAATTTTCCTCGTCTGTTTTTTGGTAGTCCTCACGTTGGAAGCATCCGCGGCTTTCTTTTCGCATTAACGATGCCGCAATCATTAACTCAGAAACATCCAACATGAAGAATACATCCAAGGCGTCAACCCACTCGTGATTATAGATTTTAGTGACTGAGTTTAAACCCATTTTTCGTTTGGCCTCTCTCCTAATCTTTCTTATCTCCCCAAGAGCTTCTTTCATATCTCTTTCATTTTTGACAAACCACATCTTGTCCCACATGAGATTTCGGATTTTTCTCTTGATTTGAGCCGGTGAGAGGCCGCCGCTAGTTTTCATCCTCAGTAGGTTGAAGACTCTTTTCTCCTCATTGCGGATCTGTTTCCAGTCCAATTTTGGCACGCCACTGTTTCTAGCTAGGTTCGACGCTTGCTTCGAGCATACTTTGCCGCCCCAGAGGCCACTGTGCATGACTGGGAAATTGTTCCCGCAAACGCCGCCTGCTGCGTACAATCTTGGAACAGAGGTCTCGCCAAGCTCGTTTATTCGGATGCCGCCATTGGTTGTGTGGGCGGAGGTTCCAACAGGTACTAGATCCTTGGGGACATCGTAACCAAGCTTCTTAATAGTGGAGTATATGAAGTAGTGATCTTCCAGCATTTTTAGATCTTTTTCGTCCAGATGCCTGTAGCTGAGGAAAATCCCCTCACGTTTGTCCGTCAAGCCTTTTTTCATCTGCTCCCACACAGCCATAACCCAAGTATCTTTTGAGGTTAAGCGTTCGCTTGGCATCAAGCGTTCTCCTTTCACATTTAATAGGTGTCCGCCGGGTATCGGGGGATAAATGGGAATGAATTGGTGTACCAGTCGCCTAGCAGATTCAGGCCACAGCTGGTCGCTGCTGTGCCAAGTTTGCATCTCGAGGTCTATGAGTTCGGTGCCAACCTTGTAGGCCATGGCAACACCGTCTCCGCAGACATCTCTTGTGGCTGTACTGTAACGCCACAGGTATCCGCCAGCGTGACCTGTGGCAAGGATTACTGCCTTTGCCCTTATCACGAAGAATTCTCCATTGGAGAGGCTGAGAGCTGTTGCTCCAACCACCTCTCCACCGTAGGTCAGTAGACTAGTGACCATCGTCTCTTCGAGGTAGGTGATTCCCCTGCGTAGGAATTCGTCCCTAAGACAGGTAACAATCCTAGCCCCAGTCTCGCCATGCATTGAGGCGAAGACATAATACCTAGGGTGTGGGAAAATGATAATTTTATCGTCAAGCCCTCTCCTCCAGTAGATTCCCATTTGTTCAAGTTCGCGAGCAAACTCAGGCCCAGATTCTATAATGCGCTTCATTACGCATTTTTCCGCCAATCCATAGCCCATGTCTTGCATTTGTCGTTGAAAGTCTTGTTCAAGCTCGGACGAGGTGAGCGGAAGGTGGCGACTGTAAAATACGGCTGCCATACGTGAGCAACCACCCCTTCCAAGAAGGCTCTTAGATACTAACGTTACATCGACGCCGTGCCTGGATGTTTCAATTGCCGCATATAAGCCAGCGACTCCGCTGCCTATGACTAGAACATCGACGCCAACTACCCTAACCATCCAGTCGACCTCCTAACGCATTTTCAAGTTTCAGTAGCGTCAGCACAGCGTGTAGAAAAAGCTTGCGCTCACATCTGCTCGCCCCTACATCTACTAGTAGTTTCTCAATCATATAACTATGGTTATACAACCAACCTCTGTCCAACAATACAGTGGGATTTTTGAAGAGGATCATACTGATCGTAGCTGGCGTATTTCTATTCTTCCCACCCGCATGGCTCGCAGGAATCGCATTCTTTATGCTAGTCTTATTAACACAATTTGCCAGAGGAAGAATATCTGGGGAAAGGA
>CAZAQQ010000024.1:0-10416 GCA_964487485.1 uncultured Candidatus Bathyarchaeia archaeon
TTCAGCAATATGTCGTGGAGACTGAAGCGGGTCTTCGTTAATTTGTCCTATAGGTTAAGAATCGCACGTTTTCAGCGCGCTATGGCAATGAAGCCCTCTACAACTGTGACCGTGGCTATTGCAATAATGTTCGCCATCTTCATCCTGGCTGGGGGAGTATACGACATTTTGGAAAAGCCTCTGGCTCTACTGCCTAGACCTGGAGCCCAACAGGGTTGGACTTTCCTCTTCGCTGGAAATGTGCATATGCAGACGCTGAACGAAAGCATCCTTGCAGCTATGCTGTATTTCCTAGGAGTCGTCGGCTTATACCTGCTCCTCAGGAGCACAAGGCTAGCATACTATCCTAGGCAAGCATACCTACTCCTCATCATAGGGCTAGTAATAACGGCTCTGTCGGTCTACTATACCACGAACATGCTTCAACAAAAGCTGACTAGCTCCTAGCGCCCAAACTCACATAAACGTCTTCTTCAGCCCTAGTGCATAGGCTATCACATTGCCTACTATGTGTATTGGCAGCGTGACAAGAACCAGCAGAAGCACTACCCCCAAGCTGAATTTGTAAAGAGGATAGGTGAGAACGATAGCTCCAAAAATGAAGTCTAGTTGATCAACGATGGGAAGAGGTGAGCCAGGAGCTATCTTCAATCTCCTCTTTAGAAACGCGCCTAAAAGATCTCCAAACAGAGATCCTAAAGAAACTAGAAAACCCAGCTGAAACAGCCCTCTCGAAAGAAACAATTCCTCCGCTAAGGCCATTAGTGAACCGCAGACAAGTCCGCCTACGAAGCCTCTCACCGTCTTGTTGGAGCCGAAAATTCTTTCACCATCCAGAAACCTTTTCTCGAAATCTATGGGTTGACCTCCGCCGAAAATTGTTGGCGTCGAATTAGTAGCGTAGGCTGGCAAAACCATATAGAAGGCCATTATGCAATCGGCGAGCTCAATTGCTATTGGCAACTCTAGCTTCAACGAAAGCTTAGCTACATAATTGTGAATAAATAAGGGTTAGTGTTCAGAATCCTCCAGCCCCCTCTCCGTTAATGTGAAGTAGCAACGAGAGTTGGGGGATTCGATTGAGAAGTAGCGTTCCAACACCGCTTCCTTGTTGCCGACTTTCATCGTAGGTCTCATGCTGATGATTACTCTAGGCCAATGGAAAAGAACCCTCTTTGCAACCGGCTCAACTTTCTCGCCAAAAGCGTCCAAGACGCTGTGAACTTGGCTTAAGGCCAAAACGCAGAGGTCATGCCTCAAAGCAAGCTGCGCTAAATAGGCCATTTGACGGTTCAGTTCTCTATTCAACGCAAAAGCTCTCTCAGCAGAGCCCAAGGACGCACGATACAGAGACGAGACTGAATCCACAACTATTAACTTGACATTGGTGGCGATGTAACTCTCAAGATTCTCTACGATTGAAGATTGATCTGAGAAAGTTTCAGGTAGGAAAACGAGGATGTTTTGGCCAACGCCCTCCGAATCTAGGCACGCTATTTGAGCGAGACGTTGCGGTGAAAAAGACTGATCGACATCAATATACAAAACTTTGAAACCTTGCCTAGTGCAAGAAACAGAGCTTTGAATTGCCAGCGTTGTCTTGCCAACAGCCGCTTCGCCGTAAACTAGACTGATGCATCCAAAGGGGAAACCTCCCTCAAGCATCCTGTCCATCGAGGAAATACCTGTGGGAATATGCTGGATCTCGCTCAATAAAATGCCAGCTCGCCAAGCAAAGAAATACCTATTCGGAATAAAGCGTTTCCTTTTCTACCCAACCACGACCAAAAAGATACGTACTTCCAACACTATTCATTTTCAGGAATAACAGCCTCATCAACCATTTTAAACAGCTTCAAAAGTACTTTGATTGTGAAGAGAGAATGGCCAAAGTCACAGTGTCCGGCGGAAGGACCATACTGGTTTCGGGTCCTGCCTCCCTCGCATTGATTGAGGGAGAAGCAAGTGTTCTGGGAGCCCCCATTGAAAAAAGTCAAAAAATAGTCGTTAGAGAGGAGAGGCAAATACCCGTCGAGACACTGAGGGATTCCATTTTCCATCTGTCCCTTGGGGAGAAGTCGAAACTCATAGAATTTCAAGGCAGCACCATCCCTACCACATGGAAGGAAGCTGCTGATGCTGTTATGCAAATGGAAAGTGGAATTACCATAGTCATAGGAGATGTGGACACTGGGAAAACTACGTTCTGCACATACCTCGCCAACTCCCTCTTGAAGACTGGCGTCAAAGTAGCTCTAATAGATGCGGACATTGGTCAGGCTGATGTCGGGCCTCCGACAACAATCTCCCTAACTTTCGTGGAAGATTACACTTCAGGTCTCTCTTCTTTGAGTGCAAAGGCACTGTTCTTCACCGGTCACATAAGCCCAAGCCCGGTGATGGAAAAGGTAATCCATGGAATCGAAAAACTAGTTGCTCTCCAACGGAGTTCGCCGCACCCAGCTGTTATCAATACAGATGGTTGGGTGGCTGATGAAAGAGCCGTAGCGTATAAGCTGAGAATGGTCAACGCCGTGTCTCCTGACTTGGCCGTCGGTATAGGGAATGGGCCGGGGGTTCAGTCTATTCTTGAGAATGTGAAAGCAACTTCGATTCGCATAGAGTCTCCGAGCATCATAAGGAGGAGGAGTAGGGAGGAGAGAAGGCAGTTGAGGGAAAGAGGTTATAGGAAATACCTAGAGAAAGCTTCGCCTGTTGTTATACCTTTGGATCGCGTAGATTTGCGGTTCGTGAGCCCAAAGCAAATACGCGTCGTGAGCATGAAAGAGGTTGAGGAAATTGGATTTGAGCTGGGCGTCAACGCTGTATATGCTGAGGAGACTGCTGATAGGATCGCCGTCTACACGAAGGGTCTCCCTAGGGCACGTGAGGTTAAGCTCCTAAAGCACAACCTTCGCAAGGAGGTAGAGTTTGCGGACTTTGCAGAGAAGCAACATTCAATCATAGGGTTGCTTGACGAGGAAGATTTTCTCCTTTCAATCGGCATCCTAAAAGACGTAGATCCGAAGCGAAGAGTTCTAAAGGCCTATGCGGTCCCTAACGAGAAAGTTACTACGGTTGAAGTAGGAGCTGTGAAACTCACGGAAGAGGGAAAAGAATTAGCTTACCTAGGCGATTAGACATCCTAAGCCACACATAGAAGCAATATGTAACTGTCAGGGAGTCCGACTTGAGTCTTAAAGAAGCTGAGATAAAAAAAGAAGACGTTTCCTACAAGCTAAGCATATTGGATCTCGAAAATGCTGTTGTAGCGTTCTTCTATGAAGGTAAGATTAAGATGGGCACCCTCGCTCTTGCGATTCCACACCGAGCCGAGGGGGAAGCTACTACTTCTTCAGTGTTGCTCGGGGGCAAATACTTGATCGCGAGCAGAGCACTTGCTGAAAGGGTTGCAGCTCTATTCAGCAAAATGAGTTTGGTTTCGCTTCATACAAGTCTACCTGATGCTGAGGCATTCAAAATCTTTGTGAGACTGCTTGAAGAATTTTTGATCCGTAATAGACAAGCCCCTTGAAGAAACGGATCCAACGTCGCAATCCAACTTTACGGATAGATGCCCGGTTGGAGCCGTAATAGCGAGATTCTTCAGTTCGCTCTAGAAAGAAACTTTTGTCGAGTAGGGCCTTTCACCGAAAATGTTCTCGCACGCCTTCTCAACTTTCTCTCGATATTGATCTAACGTGTATACTCTGACTATGTCAACAAACTGGGTTAAGGCGGCTAGGAGAGGCGAAACCTCTGTTAACCGCTGCGTTAATTTGCCGCTAGGCCGCTTCATGAAAACCAATATGTCGCTGGGCTTTTTCTCCATGGGATGAATTGGCACGGATAAGACTGTGGGAACATCGATAATGATGTAGTCAGGGTCTACGTCGGCTTTTCCCCCTATTTCCGTTTCTATCTGATGCCTTATGGCTGCTCTATTGAGGAGATTGGAAAAGAATTCGTCTCGCCGATGGATGGTCAATTCATATGTGCTTTTCAGTAAGCGTCTTTCAGTGAACTTGCGAGCTAGGTCGTAGGAAACGAATAGTTTCTTCTCCTTTTCTTCTTTCAGTGAGAGCAGATTTAGCAGAACTTTTGAATCGTCGAGTTCGAGAAATTCTTCCGCAGACCGGAAGGATGTGAGCCCTAATCTTTCATTCGCATAGTCCATAGCCCTAGCAATCATCACGTTTGCTGCCCGAACAGTTCGATGGAAATAGACTGCGTTGAACATTTGCAGCCTGGCAATTATGTATGACTCTAGCACGTAGAATGCGCCGGGGTATTCGACGGCTAAGGAGTCGTCTACTAGATCCAGTGAGTCAATCAAGCGGTGTGCATCAACTCTACCATACTCCACACCTGCGAAGTAGGAGTCCCGAATCATGTAGTCGAGAATATCTGGTGCGAAATGTCCTGCCACTAGAAGGTTTAGGAAGGCTTTACTGGTTTTTTCTAGGCGGCCCACAGCCAAAGCTGAAATCTCATCTTTTGAAAAGCCGTCCTTTTCGAGAATGTCACCTAGTTCGCTTTCCTTGATTATCCATTGAGCAACATTTTCATGAGTAATTTTCCTATACTTGTCAAGGATTTCTTCGTAAACATGCGAAAAAGGTCCGTGGCCCACATCATGTAGCAGCCCAGCGATTCTTATTTTTTGAACTTCCTCCTTCGTCAAATAGCCTAAGTCCTGCAGATGTGTAGCAAGCAAGCCTGAGAGGTGCATCACGCCGAGGGAGTGAATGAAACGTGTGTGGTCTGCACCCGGGTATGTTAAGTTTGCGCCGGACAACTGCTTCAAGCGATGCAGCCTTTGAACAGGTCTGGAATCGATCAGTTCCTTCTCCACTTCTGTAAAATACACATAGCCGTGAACAGGATCTTTAATCTCGCCCACACGCTGCATACCAAAAATCGCCTTTGGACATTCTCTTTATGTATATTGTGTTAAGCTTTAGCTTGTTGCGTCAGGAAGCATGCATAGAACAGACTAATCAAGATGCTACCTATGTTAAAAATAGTCTAAGGAACTAGGTTAATGTTGCTGGTGGGCGAGATTTGATTGTAGGCAAAGGATTGCTTGTACTAGAGGGGATCGATCAGTCCGGAAAGAAGACTCAAGCCCAATACTTGGCGGCGAGACTGAGTGAGCTTTATTCAGTAGAAGAGATGCGGTTCCCAGACTACTCAACGCCAGTAGGCAAAGAGATTAAGGCATTCTTAAGTGGAAAGAGGGCTTACAACCTCCAAGTTAGACATATTCTGTATGCGGCGAATAGGTGGGAGAGGAAGGAGAAAATTGACAGTTGGCTTGGCGAGGGGAAACTGGTAGTCGTCGACCGGTACAGTGAATCTAATCTAGCATATGGGATTGCAAGTGGCTTGGAACTGAGTTGGCTTATGAATTTGGAGAGAGATCTACCTAAAGCAGATTTGGTGATTGTGCTAGATGTTTCGCCTGAAACTTCCCTAAAGAGAAAAAGAAGAGATAGAGATACACATGAGAGGGATCTAGCGTACCTTCAAAAAGTAAGTCAAGCATACTTGAGTCTGTCTCAACGATTAGGTTGGACAGTAATAAACGGGGAGAAAGAGGCTAAGGAAGTTCACAGTGAGATTTGGAAAGCCGTTGAGAACTTTCTTCGGCTTAGAGCTCAGTAGCTTTGAAGGACCTAGCTAGAAAGTCTGCATATTGCTTATTTTGACTTCGGGAAAATCTTCTACCTTCAACTCTTTGTTCAAAGCGTCTACTACATGTGCTATGAGTTCATCTGGATTTACTCTTCTTATTCCTTTTTCATGAAAGAGGTGGATTTCCATTTCCCCGGGAAAGAAGAAAAGCCTCGCTAGATACCAATCAAATCTCAAAGAGTGTTTCCTACCATTTTTCACACTATATTTCACTATTATCAATGTATCTAGGGAGGGAAGCGGGCCTCTCTCAGCCACTAGGTCAATTACCCTCTTTTCCTCTGAATCGTCCAAGTAATTGAAACATTCACCCTCCGCTATTCCAACTTCGTATCCCATTTCGCCCTCGAAATATCCGGGGCGGTCAGCTATGCTTATCAGTGTGTCCACGACCCTTTGATTCATCTGTCTCAAAGCCTTGAGAAGCGCTTTTTGGAGCAGCGAGGCTTCTACTCGATGGGACAAAGTAGATTTCCCATGAATTCTTGTTGGAAATCCTGGGAACCTCCCCAGTGAACTAGCGTTTTTTGAGCTAAATCTCACGCTTTCGTCTGGGGACTTCATGTTCTACCCAGCTTTCCGACTTGTTCTTCCGCTGCTCGTTGGGAAAAGTCCCGGGTTGCCTGGGATGAAGAGAGCTGCGCTGTATTCCTCCATAAAGTCTGGGTCGGTAGTAAGATCGTAGTAAGTGGCGATTTCGGCTGTTCCGTCCGCTTTTCTCCTTTTATCTCTCGACAACAGTGCGAGGTAGGCTCCGGCCACTGAGCCATTGCCCAGAGGAACAACCTTGGCGTTAGGAAACTCTGGGAATATGCCTATGGTTACAGCGCTATTTGGATCCATGTAAATACCGAAGGCGCCGCAAAGATACAGATTTTGAACATCGTAAATCGAAACCCTCACCTTCTTCAACAGCACAGCTACAGCTCCACACACAGCCGCCTTAGAGTCCAATAGGTTATCAACATCTCTCTGTGTGACCACGATATCTTTTCCTATGTCGGTTTCACTTGCAGGAACCAAAACATACTCAAAGCCTTCTGGGCCACGCCGAATCGAGGGAAACAACACATCCTTCCGAATCTTGCCAAGGGAACTAAGTATCCCAGCCTCATACATCTCTGCTATCGCGTCTATTAGCCCAGAGCCACAGATGCCACGTGGTTTAACGCCTCCTATAACCGTGTAGCTCGCTTTCAGGGTTTCAGGGTCAATTTTCACATGCTCTATGGCTCCTTCGACGGAGCGCATTCCGAACTTGATTTCCCAGCCTTCAAATGCTGGGCCAGCGGCGCATGAGGTTGAAAAGAGCCATCCTTTGCTTCCGAGGAGAATTTCGCCATTCGTTCCCATATCGATTAGAACCGAGATTTCAGGCGAATCATAGAGTCCTGATACGAGAACGTCCGCGACTGCGTCGCCTCCGACAAATCTGCTGATGGAGGGTAGGCAGTATACTCTTGCATTCGGATTTGCCTCGACACCAAGTTTCGCCGCTTTGAGTTCAATTGGGTCTCTGGAAACTGAAACTGTGCTTTCAGTCAAATGCGACGGATCTAAACCTACTAACAAATATGTCATAACAGTGTTGCCGGCGATGCATATGTCTGTTATTTCGTTGGTTCCTATTCTATTACTAGACGTGAGGGTTTTTGTGACTCTGTTTATTGTTTCAACAACAGCCTTCTGCAATTTTGCTAAACCGTGTTTCTCTCGGAAGGCGTAGTCAATTCTGGAAAGCAAGTCTTCTCCGTAAATTAGCTGCGCATTATAGTCCGAGCCAACATCAACAATCCTTCCAGCGTTCAAGTCGACTAGGTAAGTCACTATTTTTGTTGTGCCAACATCAATCGCCAAACCATAGTTTCGCTTGGATGTGTCTCCAGGTTCAACGTCAACTATCTCTAGGCTGTCGCCACGATAGCAGGAGCATACCGTCACAGTCAATGCCTCGGGCCTTTGATCCACAATTCCATCAATTTTCGGAAGCAGCGAATCATCCAGAGTAGGCTGCATCGAGTACATACTCTGCACTTCTCGCAGCAAACGATCCTTGAGCGCCAAGTCGCCCTCCGCGGAGAGGAGCTCTGGACCTAGGAGTATCTTCCTAATGGTTGGATTGAACTCGCTCTTCGATATTGTAGCAGTAGTTAGTATTTGCTGTCCTTCTATCCTACTTTCCAGCGGCACCGAGACTTCCAAGTCGCCTAATATGCGAGTTTGACAAGCGAGTCGATAGCCTTCTGAAATCTCTTCCGGGGAGAGAAGCCGCTTATGAGAGTCAGAGAGGGATGGGACTTCTCCCTTCTGAACAATTATTTTGCATTTGCCGCAGGTTCCTTTACCGCCGCATACGTTCCTAATGTTTACACCCGCTATTTCCGCAGCTTCAAACACTGTCACACCTTTCTTAACTAGAACTCTTTTGCCAGCAGGTTGGAATATTACCGTGAAAAGAGGCTCAGACATACTCAACTCCCCCTCGCCATATGTCCATCAAATGTGGGTGGAGGAAGGGTTCCCATGCGACATGGCCAGCGCTGTGAGTAGCTCCTTTGTGTTTTCCAAGTATTGTTTTCAGACAAAGTCATAAACATTTAGCCGTCACCCTCAAAAGGTGTTTCCCAACTTTTCGAAACGTTCTATTAGCTTAGCTCACAAGATTATTTCCACATTGATCTATTCCTAATATTGAATTGAAGAGTTAAGGGAGGATTGGCGGAATACGTCGTTTGAAAGAAAACATATTGGAGCGAAGCTCATGCTAAAGCTTGGAGACATCACGAAGGAAGTGGCTGATGCTTTGGTTAACCCTGCGAATAGTATGTTGTACATGGGAGGGGGCGTTGCAGGCGCGCTTAAGAGAGCTGGAGGCCGCGAAATCGAGGAAGAAGCGCTGAAGAAGGCGCCCGTTCCAGTTGGGAACGCCATTGCCACAACTGCCGGCCGCCTCAAGGCTAAATTTGTTATACATTCTCCGACAATGCCAAGGCCTGCTATGCGCACCGAAGAGCGCTCAATTCAAAGAGCTACCAAGGCTGCTCTTGAATTAACCGAAGCTCTGAACCTAAGAAGCATCGTTTTTCCAGGCATGGGCACAGGCGTCGGCGGAGTCCCGCAGAGCATAGCGGCTCAGACGATGGTTAAGGCCACTGAGGAACACTTGAGGAAAGGCAGCAAGTTGAATGAAATCCGCTTTATAAGCCTTGACGAGAATATGTTTCAAGCGTTCAAGGAAGCTGTTGAAAGCCTGTGAAGCGAGACAGCAACCTTCAGTCTAACAGTGAATTCTACCAGCTTACCTCTGTTGAGGCGGATAACAAACCGAATGAGCGCCGAATTCATTAAGCACCCTCTCATAAGGGAGGGCGTTGTAGAATGCAGATCCTACCAGCAGAAAATAGCATCAACCTGTCTCGGTGGAAATACCCTAGTTTGCCTACCGACTGGCCTAGGCAAGACTGTGATAGCGGCTTTCGTGGCGGCTGAAAGATTACGCCTGTATCCTAACAAGAAAGTTGTTGTGTTAGCCCCTACCCGCCCCTTAGTCCTGCAACACCATAGAACATTCTCCAACTTCATGCTTTTGGCTCCTTCGGAGATGGTGGCTTTGACAGGGGATACACCTCCGGAAAAAAGAATAGATTGTTGGAAGAAGAAGATGATTTTTTCAACCCCTCAAGTCTTCATGAATGACCTTATTTCAGGTCGAGTGGACATAGGCGATGTCGCCCTGCTAGTATTTGATGAAGCTCATAGGGCTGTTGGAGACTACGCTTACGCGTTCATAGCAGAACGGTATTCAGAGGAACCTAACGCTCTAATTCTCGGGCTTACAGCTTCGCCGGGATCTAGCAAGGAGGCTATACAGGAAGTTTGCAGAAACCTCTCTATAAAACGTGTTGAGGCTAGAACCGTTTCCAGCCGCGACGTTAAGCCGTATGTTAGCGGAATACGCGTTGAGTGGAGGCGAGTAGAGCTACCATCTGTCTTCCACCAAGCAAAGAGACTTTTCGAGGAATTCATAAGGGATGAATTGAAAATCCTGAAGGAAGCTGGAGTTCTAGAAAGCGCTCAATTGGATAGAATTCGATTAAGAGCCCTCCTCGAAGCTAGAGAAAGAATCAGGGAGCAAAAGGTAAACCAAGCTGCACCAGCTGAGAAACTGCGGCGAGCCGCCATCAGCCTATTTGCCTCCATCAACGTAATTCGGATTATTGAACTCTTAGAAACTCAAGGGCTCGCTGCAACGAAATCCTACCTAGACAATCTAACGCAAAGATTCAAACGAAGACCTTCCGCCTCAGCAAGATTGATTTTTCAAGACAACCGCATTCAACAAGCTCTTAGCCATATCGAAGGCGCATTAACAGACGGCCTCGACCACCCTAAGCTTGTGGAGCTAGCTAAAGTAGTTGACAACGCCTTCCAAAGCGGAGCTAGGCGAGTCATGGTTTTCACGAATTATAGAGCTACTTCCTCCAAGCTTCTGGAAGCCCTAAATAACATAGGGGGAGGCGTTGCAGCTTCGAGGTTGGTTGGACAAGCCACTAAAGGCGAAGATAAGGGTCTGTCTCAAAAAGAGCAATCCAATATCCTTGAAGATTTCAAGTTGGGAAAGTACAATGTCCTTGTTGCAACCCAGATTGGTGAAGAAGGGCTGGACATTGTGGACTGCGACGAAGTGATTTTCTACGATGCAGTACCAAGCGCCATTCG
>CAZAQQ010000024.1:10516-12094 GCA_964487485.1 uncultured Candidatus Bathyarchaeia archaeon
ACATTGTGGACTGCGACGAAGTGATTTTCTACGATGCAGTACCAAGCGCCATTCGTGTTGCTGTTGAGAGAAAGACTATGGAAGACTTCGCTGCCTCCTTAATCGATGGGCGGCTTTTCAGCCAAGCCATTAGCCTGAAAAACGCATATGCGATGCCCATGATACTCATTGAAGGCGAGACTATTTACACATGGAGAGATGTTCGCACAGAGTCCATTATGGGAGCCCTTGCCAGCTTGATGATCGGTTATGGTATACCAATTTTGTGGGCTAGGAACCCCGTAGAAACAGCACTCTTACTTATATCGATTGCTCGACGCGAGCAGAAACAGGAAGGGAGGGAACCTCGCGTGAGAGCAGAACCAAAGCCTGCAACTTTGAAGGAGATGCAGGAATATGTTGTTGCAAGCCTGCCCTCTGTCGATGCTGTTCGCGGTAGGAAACTCCTTGAAAAATTTGGGAGCGTCGAGAAAGTTTTCACTGCTTCTGGAGAGGAACTGCAGGAAGTGGAGGGAATCGGGGAGAAGATTTCAGAAAGTATAAGAAAAGTCTTGTCGGCAAAATATGCGAAAGAAGGATCATGAAGCGCTACCTTTCAGTTTCCTAATCTTCTCTAGGGCTGTAAGCCAACTGGAAAGCACTGTGCTAAACTGTATTAGCCTATCAGCATCGTTTTCTTTCGCCATTAAATCGTTTGTTTCCCGGATTTTGGCGTAGATTGTTTGTTCAACTTTTTCCAGAACCCTTTCGCCTATAACCTTAGGTGCCTCTTCAGTAGCCTTCACTATTACCACTGGCTTGTTGCATTTCGCGCAAATAATTCCATCTCCAACCTTGAACAGGACTGTTCCACATTCTGGACAAGTTTCCGAAAGCATTGTCGCTCCAGACTTGAGGAGTTCAGCCATCTTCTTTACTTCGGCTCCCAACGCATAAGTCTCCTTAGGAAAGAATTTTAGAAGGTTCAATAAATCCTTGTTCTATTGCTTATGGTCATGTTTGAGGGGGGCGCCATTATGTCTGCTTCAAAGAGGAAGGAGCAATATGAGGTGAGAATCAAGCAAGCCTTAGTTATCCTAGGCGAAGTTTCTCAAGACACAACCACTCCTAGAAACATTAGGAGAGCAGCTAAGAACGCGATGGATTCTCTTCAGACGACTGGACATAGCTTGGGAGTTAGAGCTTCAAACGCAATTGCCATTCTAGACGAGATTTCACAAGATCCGAACATGCCTCCCTACACGCGAGTTAAGCTCTGGAATGTTGTGAGCCTGATAGAGGCCATAAAGGACTAATCACATCCCTAACGCCTACAACAATCCCAACGATCACCAAAACCCTCCAGTATATGCGGGGATACCCGAGCTAGGTCTAAGGGGCGAGGTTCAGGACCTCGTGGCGCAGGCCTTCGTGGGTTCGAATCCCACTCCCCGCACCATTGAAAATGTTGTTCTCTTGCTGCTTTGTGGTAGGCTGGTTGTCTCATTCTGCTTGAAGGCTTGAATCTACCGTACGCTGTAACCGCCTTATCTTTCTTTCGAGCAGCTCGTCACGTTGGCCTTAACAGGTCTCCTGTCG
>CAZAQQ010000025.1:0-3815 GCA_964487485.1 uncultured Candidatus Bathyarchaeia archaeon
ATTTGAGATTATTCGAAGATACACTTTTCCTTGAGTTATCCTCTCTATCAGCGGCGCAGTTGCCTCAACCATTGTGTTGACTACGTTTGCTCCCATAGCATCTCTGCAGTCCACGTATAGTTCTGTGATGACCATGGGGCCTGCAGTGGTGTCCAACACTTTTACGTCCAGATCCTTAGCTCCGCCGCCTAACGATTTGAGGATTCGATCTTGATCATTGGCTTTGCGAATTATCTCCTCCTTAGCTTCCAGAATAGCCTTCTTGGCTTCTAAGGGCTTTCTTACTGTGGTCACTTGAATCTGTCCAATCATTATTGGGTCCGTGCTGTTAGTTGTGAAGCCTCCCTTTACCCTAGCCATTTTCGCTGCGTTGCTGGCTCCAGCCACTACTGAGGGTTCCTCAATTGCCATTGGGATCAAATAGTCTTTTCCATTAATCAGGAAGTTAGTAGCTACTCCGAGGGGGATAGTCATAATTCCTATGACGTTCTCTATCATCCTGTTAGCTGTCTCTAGGTTGAGTGAGGTGCCCGATCGAAGAAGCTCAACCTCCTTATCAGTTAGTTGAGCAAATGCCTTTACTCGTTCTAATCTTTCTTCTATTCCAAGCTTATAGAAACTTGGCAATAGGGAAGTTCCACTCACTACGGATCAACCTCCTTTGCCTGTGATCTTACGCAATAAATCTGTTAGTATCTCCTTCTTACCACGAATTCCGCCATTTGTTCAAGTGTATCTCGTTCCGCGGAAGGTGGAATTGACGCTATATGTTCTTGGGCTTTTCTTGCGTGCTCTTCAGCCTTTCGGGTAGTGTAACCTATGGAGCCTAAGCGCTGAATTGTGTTGATTGCAGATCTTACCTTCAATTCTGAGGCTTTCCTGTTGCCGAGAACGTGTTGCAAGATTACTTTTTGTTTCGCATCAGCTGTGGCGAGAGCGTGAATAATCGGCAAAGTTCTTTTTCCTTCTCTTAGATCACTTCCAACGGGCTTCCCCAACTCTTTTTCATCAGCTGTTAATCCGAGGGAGTCATCAAGCATCTGAAAAGCTATACCCAGCTCATGAGCATAGTTTCTTGCAGCTTCTATCTGAAAGCCATTTGCTCCTCCAACTATTGCGCCAGCGACAGCAGCGGCTTCGAATAGAGCAGCAGTTTTTCCTTCAATCATCTGCAGATACTGGTCTTCTGAAGGATTTTTCTCCTTTTCAAGTTCTTCATCAAGCACTTGGCCTTCGCACACCCTAATAATTGATTCGTTAACAGCACTAAGCAGTTTCAAGGTGACTTTTTCCAACTCTCTCTCTGCGACTGCAGCGTCGAGTATTATCTGATAGGCTTTTGTATGAAGCAAGTCTCCCGCAACCATCGCTGTTGGAGTGCCCCATTTTCTATGAACTGCTTGCACTCCCCTTCTAACCTTGTCTCGGTCGATGATATCATCATGTATGAGGGAAAACGTATGGATGATTTCCAGCGCAGCAGCCACAGGGATAACATACTTTTCCTCCTTTCTAAAAGCCTTGCACATAGTAATTGTTAGGAAGGGTCTGATTCTCTTGCCCCCTGCCTTCACGAGATGCGTGGCGGCTTCATAAAGGCGCCTAGGTTCACGCTCCCGCAGGTAGGAGAGCATGTACTCATTAACGGATTTGGACACTGCATCCATCTTACTTTCAAGCAAATTCATCGAGGCAACCTCTTCGCATAGGACTCGATGTCAAAACCTCTTTGATGAACCCAATTCAGTATTCTTCCATTCACAACCAATGGCGCTTTTCCTAGTTCTTCAATGTTCTTCGAAGCTGTGAGAAACATCGCTGTCCTTAATTCGTCGATTGTTGCTAGTATTTTCTCTTCCACTTCTTTGACCCCCCTCACAGCTGGTTTCAGCAGGGGTAATGCGAATCCTGCAGCTTCAGCTCCCAAGGCTATGGACTTCGCTACGTGAACTCCGTTCCTAATACCTCCTGACGCTATCACAACCAGCCTAGTCGACTTCCTAACCTCGATAACGCTTGCGGCTGTTGGAATACCCCAGCCTGAAAAGGTTTTGGTCTTCGCCAAGTAAAGCCGATTGCCTTCCTTCTTGGCTCTGTAATATTCTATCTTTGTCCAATCTGTTCCGCCGAGACCGCCAATGTCTACCGCTGCCACTCCCGCCTGTTCTAGCTTTAACGCTTCTTCGGCGGCGATACCTGCACCCGTTTCTTTGGCTATTACTGGGACTTTGACGGCTTTAGCCACCTCCTTCAGTCGACTTAGCACGCCCTTAAATCTCAAGTCACCTTGGAATTGAACAGCTTCGTGTAGAGGGTTGAAGTGGATAGCTAAGGCGTCGGCGGAAATCATGTCCACAGCCCGCTTAGCCTCGTCAACATCGTATCCCATTGACATTTGTGCAGCTCCAAGGTTGGCGATTATGAACGCGCTTGGCGCTTTCTCCCTCACGATCTTGAAGGTATGTTCAACACTTGGGTCCTCAATCGCTATTCTTTGGCTTCCAACGCCCATCGCTACTCCAAGCTTCTCCGCAGCTTCCGCTAACCTCCCGTTAATCTTTCCGGCCGAGGGCACTCCTCCAGTGATAGCTTCAATAACTATCGGGGCTGAAAGGCTATGGCGGAATAGTTTTGTTGACGTTGAAACCTCTTCCACATCCATCTCGGGAACAGCCCGATGTATCAGGTGAATATCCTCAAACCCAGCTGTCTCTTCAGATTCCACTTTTTTGCTTAAGCAAACTTGAATATGGCTTTCCTTCCTGTTTGCAATGCTTCTTGGCATAGCATCTGCTCCCTAGGGCCTTATGATTGTCCCAATGAATCTCCTGTTTTTCAAAGCT
The DNA here is from genome assembly GCA_964487485.1 of uncultured Candidatus Bathyarchaeia archaeon. GTDB lineage: Archaea > Thermoproteota > Bathyarchaeia > 40CM-2-53-6 > CAZAQQ01 > CAZAQQ01. The sequence continues at coordinate 2,844 of CAZAQQ010000025.1, forward strand.
TGAAGCAATCTTCCTGGCTTCAAGCCGTTCACCACAGCTATTGAAACTCCATTTTCCAGCGCTGAAATAGTTTCCTCCATTTTTCCCAACATTTGGCCCGTTACATCGGCTACTTTTCTATTTTCGCCAAGTTCCTTCACCAGTTCCCTCAACTCTCTGAGCCGCATTTCTCCGATTAACTTAGCGCTGGAATCAAGTTTTGGATCTGCGGTATACACACCGTCCACATCCACAGCTAACACGATGCGGCTGGCATTAAGTGCTATTGCAAGCCTAGCTGCAATTTGGTCGCCAGACAAGATGGTAAACCCCATCTTTTCGTCCATCACCGCGTCTCCATAGAGCACTGGAACCAAGTCTTTACCCAAGAGCTTCTCGATAATGTTAGTGTTTAGATCTACAATGCGTCCATTTGCCGTAATAATGAAGGCGGATGGTTGTAAGGAAACCGCTGCTATGCCATGGGAGATAAGGGAGTCTGTAACTAGCTTGTTCAGTTGCATCATCGCTTGACGAGTCTTGGCAAAGCCCATTAGCTGACTACTTCCCTCGTAACCCCTAGAGATGCGGTGTTCCGCAGCGACAGAGTGGCCGAAAGAACCTCCGCCATGAACTATTGCCATAGGCTTGAAATTGGCATGTGCTATTTCCTCTGAAAGCCGGCCGATCGTTTCCACCGAAGCGGCGAAGGGCTTGCTCTTATCTGTTATTACCGAGCCGCCTAGCTTTAGAATAACTAGTTCTCTAGCCAAGCTACTACGCCCTTCTTATCTAAGGTAACAGAATAGGCTTTTCCACCAGCAATATTAATTGCATTCACAATGTCTTCTGCATTCTCCGATGTTGGAAGTGCAATCATGCATCCTCCCCCGCCTGCGCCAGTCAGCTTGGCGCCAAGCGCTCCAGCCTTTCTCGCAGCTTCCACAAGTTGACTTAGCTTCTCATGAGAAACACTGATCTTCACAAGCAGGT
>CAZAQQ010000025.1:3915-12050 GCA_964487485.1 uncultured Candidatus Bathyarchaeia archaeon
AGAACTATGCCGCCTTCTATCGAAGTCATCTGATCGATTCCAGATGGCTTACCATGAATGAGATTCTCAGTCGCAAATGCCAATCGGAAAATATCTTCTTTCGAAATCTTCACATCAAAGAGCTTGGATGTTGCGGATATGGTTGAGACTGCCACCGCTGCGCTTGATCCTAATCCGACGCCCACTGGAATCTGCGAGGCTATGCCAATTTCAAGGCCTGCACCAGCATGTCCAATGTATTCGAGGGTAGCCTGAACAGCGGCTTTAATTGGCTTAAAAGACGTTGCTGTTTCTTCAGTAGTTGGTTCTTGGTGAGGGGAAAGCTTGAGATTGCTTGTGGAATCTGATAGCAGGGATCTTACCCTTATTTCCGTCCCCCTTCTTCTACTGACAATCGCCTTTGAGTATAGGTTTATCGCCATAGCGATAGCTGGCTCACCGAGCACCACAAAAGTGTTCGCCCACGAGGATGACTTTCGCGGGCGCTGAAGCTACTGCTTTCAAAGCATCACCTCCAACCGCCTAGACATAAGAATCGGTTTGGAATTTTGTCAGAACGAGAAATTTGATGTGGCCGACAAGGTTGAGCCACCGGTCAGTGGCTCTTCATTACAGCTTTTGGACTGCTAGGGCGCATTCAAAAGCCTCGAATATGAAGTTGATGTTCACCGGGTCTTGGCGAATTATTCCTCCCGACCTAGGTCTAAAGATAGTTGAGCAAAATACTTTGGAGAGTCAATCATTTCGTAATGGCTATTGAGGCATATCCCACAACAGCGCTGTAGTCGCCAGTGATGTCGCCGCTAGTCTTGTAGGACAGAAGCTTAGCTTCCTTTGCTCCGAGTATTTTTGAGGCTTTCACCGCTGTAGTCACTGGTCCGTATCCACACATGGATATGGATCTTGATTCCACAACTGATTGCAGTTCAGCTTCGTCGAGTTTGAGGATCGCGTTTATAGCGAGCTGATCTTTCTTTTCAGCCGTTTTCTGAGGTTCATAATGCGTCATGTCCGATGAAGCCAAGATGACTCCGTTCTTGCCTTCCAAGGCTTTGGCTAAAGCTTCTCCAACCTCTACACTGGTCTTGAGGTCCTGCATCATCATACATATTGGCACGAACTGAAACTTCTCGCCTAATACGTATTGTAGGAAAGGAAGCTGAACCTCTATTGAGTGCTCCTGTGCATGCGCTGAATCATCGATATCCACGAGTTTTGAATGCTTAAGAATGGCACTTGCTAACTCTGTGTCTATTCGGGCTTCCCCCAAAGGCGTTGACCAACTTCCCTCAGTCATTATTGAAACTCCGCTTCCCAAACCTGTGTGGTTAGGACCCAGTATCACAAGAGTGTCGGGCTTTCCATCCAATGCTAAGCTGCAGTATCCGTTTGAAGCTACTGGACCGGAATACATGTATCCTGCGTGGGGGCAAACTAATGCAACTATTTTCCTCTCGCCCATCACGTTGAGTTCAGGCAGTTTACCTGGACCTAACCTGTGCAGAAATGATTTCTTGATTTCATCTCGCAAAGATTCTTCTGTTCCGGCGTAGAAGGCACCAGCCTGACAGGGCCTTCTGACTTTCAAATTTCAGCGCCTTGCCTAGCTGATATCGCGATTAGTTTCGTTTCGAAGTTATCGATTGTTTGGGGTATGGGGCCGTCTGTTGGAATTTCACCTCTCTCGCGCAAAGCTTGCCTTGCAAGAAGCCAGTAAACCATGGCCAAAGCTCTCCTACCCTTATTGTTTACCGGGATAGCTAAATCCACGCCCGCGAAGACATTGTCCGTGTCGCAAAGGGCTATGACTGGGATCCCAGCAGAGGAAGCTTCTCTGATTGCTTGCCAATCGGCACGTGGATCGGTGACAATAACTAGTTGGGGCTCCCTGTGATCTGGTTGAAGTGGGTTTGAGATTAAGCCCGGCATAAATCGGCCTGTTATTGGCACAGTTCGAGTTATCTCACAAAACTTCTCCACCGGAACCTTTCCATAGAGCCTAGATGAAACTGCCATAACTCTCTGAGGCTCGAATCGAGAAATGAATTTTGCTGACAACCTTATTTTTTCATCAGTTTTACCTATGTTAAGGATGAAAAGGCCGTCTGGCCTAACTCGGAATATATACTGTTCCATATCCCCAGTTTTTATTCGCGTACCTATGTGCAGCCCTGCGGCAAGCAGCTCCTCCAGCGGAAGCAGGAGGTTTTCTGCCTTAGGCATAGCTTCTTTTTCTTCTCTAATCATCTCCAGATACCTTCTATAACTTGATGCAAGCCAGCTCTGCTCTCTCTCCAAGAACCTCCTCTATCCTTATTAACTCATTGATTTTCGCTATTCTTTCACCACCTACGACTCCTGTTTTTAGTATAGGGCAGCGAAAAGCAATGGCTAGGTGGGCAATGTAAGGTTCGCAAACGTCGCCTGATCTATGGGACATCACAGTCACAAACCCAGCTTCTGCAGCCGCTTTAGCTGCCTTATGTGCGTCAGTCAGCGTTCCAACTTGGTTAGGCTTTATTATGATTGAGTTGGCAGCTCCATATCCAACGCCTTTCTTAAGCCTCGGCAGGTTCGTTACAAAGAGATCGTCGCCGCATATGAGGCTGCCTTTACTTTTCTTTGTTAATTCAGCGAAAGCCTCAAAGGCCTCCTCGTGGAATGGGTCTTCAACATAAGCCAACTTGTATTTCTCAACAAGCTTAGATACAAAATCTATTTGTTGACCCTCGTCCAGTCGCCTTCTGTCTCTTTCATAGTTGTAGACTTTATCTTTCTCGCTCCATAATGTTGACGCTGCCATATCCAGTCCCATTCTGACGTCGACGCCTGTCTCACCAGAAACTACTTCACAGGATTTGGAAACTAGCTCAATAATCTTCTCCGTTTCTAGATTGGAAGTCCAAGCGCCTTCGTCTCCTTTTCCACCAGCGAGGTAACCTGCAGATTCGAGAAGCTTACCCACTTCTCTATGAACCATCACATTTGCTTCTGCGGCTTCTGAGAATGAGTCCGCTTGAACTGGCAGAACTAAGAATTCTTGAATGTCAGTTTTCGCTCCCTTGGCATGTTTGCCGCCGCCCACTACGTTTCCTAGGGGGTGCGGAATCTCGTAGGCGAGCGCAGTTGAAAGGTGCTGGAAAAGGGGGATGCCCTTTGAAGATGCTGCAGCCTGCGATGCGGCAAGGGAAATAGCACAAGCAGTATTTCCACCTAGGTTGCTGAATTTGTCAGTCCCATCCACTTCATGCAGAATCCTATCGACTTTTTCCTGCTCCTCAGAGTTTAACCCTATTATTTCAGGGGCTACGGCTTCTAGGACTTTCCTTACAGCTTGTTCAACTCCTCCTGCAGGATAGGGTTCAGCTTCCCACCTACCTCTGCTTGCTCCTGAGGGAGCAGATGCTTTTCCAAAACCGCCATGGGTTACTATGTCAACTTCTATGGTTGCGTCTCCCCGGCTGTCGAAGATTTTTCTTGCCTTCACATCTTTGATCACCGTGGGAGCGCTCATCCAGATTTCACTTACTCCATCTCTGCCCTCTTACTTGCGGCAATCTCTGAATACTTCAAAAATTCGTCTATCACCTCAACATGTGAGGCCAACATTCTGCGACAGCAGTATCTCTTCATCCCCATTTCGTCCATGACTTGGGAAGGGCGTTCCCCCGCCTTAACTCTCCTAGCAAACTCCTCAAATTTGTCGGCTATCAGGCGTCCGCAGGTGAAACATCTAACTGGAATGATTATGTCTGTCACCCCCGTTCATTTACTCAAAACTGCTGAAGACTTATCAATCAATGCGACTCATTTCCAGTGGTACTTTATTCTTGGTCAGTCGTCACTTGCAGAACTTGATCCTTCTGGAATCGCTGGCTGTTCTACCTATATGATTTCTGCTTTCGCCTACGAGCGCCGGGCCCTCCGAACTTTTTGGGTTCAGGTTTTCTCGGGTCGCCTGCCAACATAGATCTGTCGTAGCTTGTGAAAAATCTTTTCAATTCACTACTCCGCGTCCATTCCACCAATGCACGAGCTATAGCCATCCGAACTGCTTCTGCTTGTCCAATTACCCCCCCTCCGCGCGCTCGAACTTTTATGTCCAAGTTCTTCCATCTATCTCCGGCTAGGACAAGTGGCTCCATGATTTTCGATCTAGCGACTTCAGGGGTGTAAACTTCGACTGGAAAGTCGTTTACTGTAACCCTCCCCACACCCGGCCTAATCAAAGCTTTTGCTATAGCTGTTTTTCTCTTACCTGTTACTAGTAAGACCCTTTTTCTTTCGCTCACAGACCACCTGTTCCCCCAATTTCCTTAGTTAGTTCCTGAATCGTCAAATAGCGGCATCGAAGCTTAGAAGACTCAGCCTCAGATATTCTTTGAGATTGTTTCCCCCTAAACTCCTCTGGAATGCCTGTGTAAACCTTAATTCTCTTTAGGGCCTCCTTGCCGCTGTGCTTTTTCTTAGGGAGCATACCTCTAATGGCTCGTTTCACGTACCTATCAGGTCTTCTCGGATGAGTAGGCCCCTTCTCAAGTGAACCTAGAGTTCGAGTCCTCAGTGAATACTTGGCGTTTTCGACGATGCTTGTTCTGCTTCCTGAGACAATTGCTTTCTCAGCGTTAATGATGACTATTCTCTCGCCTTCCAAAGCACGTTTGGCGACGATACTTGCCATTCTGCCAAGTATCAGGTTTGTAGCGTCTATTATTGACACTTTCTCCGACATCATTTTTCACGCTATTATTCTAATTCTGGTACCTTTCGGATTTTCCTCCGCCAAAGCGGGTATAGCAACGCATTTACTGCCAGCCTTCTCAAGTTTGTTCTTGGCTTGTTGCGAGAATCTATAGGCGGCCACAGTTATCTTATGCCGTATTAACCCTGATCCTAAAACTTTTCCTGGAACAACGACAGTGTCTCCTTCCGAGGTGAACCTCGCCAGACGGCTTAGATTTACAACTGCCATTGAATGCTTGGACTTGCCTAGATGCTTGGCTACAGTTCTCCATATAGGAGCTTTGTTTTCAGTAGACTTTCGTTTCAATACGCGAATTAAGCTTTGAAGTTCTGGGTTCTTTATCCTTATCGTCATTGCAGGTCTTCAACTCTTGGCGGCCGATGATCTTATCTGCTTTGAAATGAGAGAAGCTTTCGCGCTAAGGAGTTTAGCAGCCTCCCTCACAATCCCCTCAGGAGGCATCGCCCCAGTAGACTCAACATAGAAGACAAAGCTCGTAGGATCCCACTCAACCTTTATCGGCGCAGGCTTCTTTGGACAGTGCTTAACGCAGTCCATACATAATGCGCATTCCGCCTCATTGATTACGGTGAGTTTAGAGTCCTTAATATCTAGGATTTTCTTTGGACAGAACTTTACGCACTCCCTACAAGCGTCACATTTCTGAAGATCAATGGTGATTTTTGGCAGGAACTTGTATGCGCAAGCTGAAACGGGTTGCCATTTTGCGTGATCTTGGCCCCGACCAAGCTTGGCATAGGCCTCAAGCCTGATTTTGTGGCCTGGCGCAAGCTTAACTATTGGAATTTTCTCACTGACAGGACGAACGCTCGGGTTTTCAGATTTCAATTCCTCGGAGTAAACGGTTCTAGTTTGTTCCTTAGTCTCAGCCTCAAGCGTGAAAGACACCCTACACCTACTACAACCCAAATCACTCTTACACTCACACTCCTCTGGCAATACATAGGCATCGAGGTCTGTCGTAAGTGGTATCAAGCCAAGACGATGGGAAAGAATTTCGTCATACATTACAGACGTATTCTCTATAACAATTACATCTTCAATGGCCATGGTTGGAACTTGTGCAATCATCAATCTTCTCAGCGCATTCGCAAAAGCCGGAGACACTCCAGTGAGAAGAAATCTCAGAGCATCTTCCTGCTTCTCGATGAGTTTTAGTTCCATTGCGGAAATTCCCTTTCTTTTAATCTCCAAAGTCAAACAGGTTGACCATTAAGCATGTTCGGGCATTAAATAAAGATTTTCGAGGGCAGGCGGGTGAATCCGGTCAGCGGCAAAATCTCTAGGCTTCTTAGACCTCCCCCGTCGCCGTTTGATGTGGTACCAGACCGATTAGTTTATAGTACCCTCATTTTCTAACAAAGTTGAGAAGAACTTACCGTGGCTTTTGCCGGAGAAACTTCGGTGACCAATTCATGACTTATCAATGGCTAGTTGGCTTGGGCATTGCCCTAATTCTCGTCGGCTTTATCCTAGCATTCTTAGCTTTGATAGCAGTGGCGATTAGAGGCGCCAAAGGAAGAGGAGAAGTCAGCGGCGGCGGAGTCGTATTGATAGGCCCTATTCCAATCATTTTCGGAACCGATAAGGATTCGGTGAAAATCCTAGTTATCCTTGCAATAGTCCTCACGGTGGTTCTTCTAGCTTTTATGCTGATTGGCAACGTATTGTGAAGGGTGTTCGATCGATGACAGCTAAGGTTTGCCAAAATTGTGCTAGGAGGGCTGCTATGTACGTGTGTAAGCAATGTGGTCGTGAGTTATGCGGGAGCTGCTTTGATCCATACTCTTGGGTTTGTGTGAATTGTTATGGCCGGATCAAGTTGAAGCAACCTTCCATGCCGACTGGCCCTGTGTACGAAGGAGCAGCATGGCCATTGGCTCACAAGCTTTTCTTGCTAAGTTTCCTCGTGATTTTTGTAGGTATGGCTCTTGTTATGGCTGCATCGATTCTGAACTTTGCGAACATATCCGGAGGCGTGATTTTCCTGATAGGCCCTATTCCAATAATCCTAGGTGCAGGACAGAACTGGCTGGGAGCAATAGCAATAGCAGCAATCTTAACGATTTTCGCCATTCTATTCTTCCTTCTCTTCCTCAGGAAGGAAAGCCGGTAAGTTTCTCTTCATTTTGAACCTCAGCCTAGGCTTGCTGCAGTTCCACATACTCTTCAAGCTCAAGCTTTTTCAAATATCCCTTTTCTCGCGCAAGGCCGAAGCTTTTCTAGATTTAGCGCCAACGAACTTGTTGTATTGGTATGTTCCTAGATATTCTCTGACAGCATGTTGAGTGTGGTGTGGTTGCTGAGCATCTGAGCTTGGAAGTTTCTGGAGATATTTGCATTTTATGGTTTGGTCGAAGCGAACCGAATTCTTTTTATTAGCCTCCTTCTCAAAGGGCCGTGGTGGAGAGTTGCCGTGTCGCAAGGCTATCTTTCCAGCGTCTTCTCCTCGTATCATCCCGATTGAAAGGGATACGAAAAGGAGAAGGCCCACTATTTGGTTCAAGACAGATAATGGTAAGGTTCCAAGGCTGTCCTTTAAACTGTGTTTACTGCAATGCCCCGGACATTAAGAGGAGTGAGACTTGCAAGCTTGAGGCGACGCCTGGGCTAAGGAACTGGAAGCCAGTAAACAACCCTATAGAGCTCTCTGAACTGGAGAGGCATATTAAAGGTCTAACAACGCCTGATCTTCATTCGATCAATTTTACAGGCGGTGAGCCTCTTGACCAACTTGAATTTTGCATCGAGTTAGCAAAGGCTGTGCATAAGTTCCAAGGAATTGTTTACCTAGATACAGCTGGCTATCCATATGAGAACTTCAAGAAACTAGTTGACTATTGCGAATACGTTAAGATTGACATAAAATCTGCGGACGCCGGAGCAGTGGTATCAGAAAAATTCGATCGGCTAGTAAACGAAGAGCTTGAAAGCATAAAGCTTTCCGTCAAAAAGCAAAAGCCTACAATAGCCAAGATTGTGATAATGGAAACAACAGATAAGAAATGGTTTGAGAACGTTTTGTCTCAATTAAAAGTAGAAGTGAACTCAGTTACCTTCTTTAACCTTACCTTGACCCCTGTGTCTCCAACAGAGGAAATTAAGAATTCACCTTCCCTAAGAAAGCTATTTGAATTCAGCGAAATAGCCTCCAAGTATGTGCCCGCGGATTTTATCCAAGTAACACCACAGGCGGAAGGTTACTACGGCGTTCCAACCAGCTAGCAAAAGCTCCTTGAAGATTAGGACTCATCTACAGTCGTGAAACTCTTATTCTTCTCCCTCAGGAGCAGGGCCCAACTTCTCAATTGTTGGTGGCTTTGTCCCTAGGCTTGGATGTTGCCTTACTGGGTGGTTTGGCTCGCTCAAC
>CAZAQQ010000026.1:0-11764 GCA_964487485.1 uncultured Candidatus Bathyarchaeia archaeon
TCGCAACGGTTCCAGGATCAGCTTTCGGAGAAGGCGGCGAAGGCTTTCTAAGGCTGAGCTTCGCCACGTCTCCTGAAAATATCAAAGAGGCGCTGACTAGAATGAGATCAGCACTGGCACAGCTCTAAACCTACGACAGCTTAAGGTATCCGAATCTTACTCAGCACTGACGCAGCAAGTCTCATAGAAAACTATGAGGAATTCTAAATACGACATGTCATGAGTGACCTCCAGCATGCATGGCTTAAATATCCTCGTCACCATTTTGAGCCATAGATACTGGGCTGCTCAGGTGGGGATCTCGAAAGGGAGAAACATACACGACATTAAAGATCTATGGCCCCAGAGGGGTTGAAGAGGTGGAGGCTCTCGTCGATACTGGCACAACATTCACGAAGATTCCACTTAGCCTTGGGGAGAGGCTGGGCTTGAGGGTGAGGCGCAAAGTGGAAGTTAGACTGAGCGATGAACGCGTCGTGGAGAGAGGCCTATGTTACGCCGAGGTGGAGGTGGATGGGGTTAGGGACCTGATCCCCGTAGCCCTCAGCGGAGAAGGTGAGGCGCCCCTCGTAGGCTATACCACCTTAGAGATCCTGGGCTTCAAAATCAACCCAGTCACAGCAAGCCTAGAAAGGACACTTCCGATCGAGTACTGACTTCCTGTTACGTTTGGAATCCAAGGGAGCTCGCTTCTGGGGAGCCACCCGCTAGAATTGGCGCTGGGAGATAGCTTCAAATTGTCGTTTAGAACTGTCAACTAAGCAACTAAGCAGGTTTTCAGCTAAAGAGACACGTAAACTGAGCTGGAGACGAGCAATAGTTAAGCTTAGAATCAGCTCTGAGGCCATTTTTGGGCCTTAACGCACTCGTTGCCTTTCATCAAACCGGCGCTAGCTTTAAGTAGTTTTGGTAGTGCTATTGTTACAAGTGACTACATGAGGCTCGCAATGAACTCCTCCACGACAATACTGTTGGCGAAGACGAACTTGCTGAGAGTTGTCGATGGGCATTTCGATGAGGTTTTGATGTCTCAGGAGGTTTTCAGGGAGAGCGTTGAGGAATCGAAGGGTCTTGGCTATGACGATGCAATTATTACGGAGACAGAGATTAGGGAAGGCCGAATCAAGGTGAAAAATATCAGGAGTGAGGCTATGGTGGAGAAGATGATGCGAGATTTCCAGATGAGGAGAGGCGAGGCGGAAACAATCGTTTTGATGTCAGAGGAGAAGATGAATTTGCTTGCTACAGACGACTACCAGTGCATGAAAGCAGCAAGGGCTTTGGGCATTCCATTCACTCAAGCCATAACCCTGATCGTAAGCCTCTTCGAAGCAAACAAGATAACTAGAGAAAAAGCCTTGGAATCAATAGGGAGGTTGGAGGAGTATGGATGGTACGCTGATTGGATGATTGAGGATGCTCGAAATAGAGTGAGGTGATGTTGTGCCGGAAGAAGTGGTTTCGGTTAGGTTGGAAGAAGAAGTTTTGAAATACGCTCAGCAAAGGGCAAGGGAAGAAAGAATTCCGAAATCCGCTGTGATAAGGAAGTTGCTGGCGCTGGGCATAGAGTACGAGAGATTGAAAAGGGGCATAGAACTTTATAGGGACAGGAAGGTATCTTTGGGAAAGGCCGCGGAAATAGCTGGAATACCCATAACGCAGATGATGGATTGGCTCCTGAGATTTGGGGTAAAGTCCAACATAACCATGGAGGATTATAGGGCAGGATTGGAACATGCGAGAAAAGTCGTGAAGGAGAGCTAGGCTTCAAAGAGCTTTCTATGCCTTATGGAGGTTGTGTTATCAACACATAGACTCACACCGTATCTTCCCAGCTCGTTTAGACAGTTTCTCAGATTCTTGACTTTTATCAACCTCGTTCCATCAAGCACTACTGGCAGCCGTAGTTCATTCCTTCATGTCCATCTCAACTGGAGTTCCATCCAAGAACTCCTTTCTTTTGTTCCTGAGCCTACCTTAAGCCTAAAACCATAGAAATCGAGCAGGAGTTGAACCGGAGGTTTGGCGCCGGGAGTGGGATTCGAACCCACGTGGGCGTAAACGCCCAGTGGCTATCTTATCTGGACCCTTTTATTCTACGACCTCGAGGCCACCGCCTTACCACTCGGCTATCCCGGCTAGCCGACTGGAATACTTAAAATGTGGTTAAAGTCCTTTTCTTCCACACTACCGCGCATACTGGCTGGCCCTGATTCCACTGGGAAGGGTCTTAAGCACCTAGATTTCTAAAAGCCCGCTAATTATGGCGACACCTGCGCTAGTGCCGATTCTCGTCGCTCCAGCCTCAACCATTCTAACAGCGTCTTCATAGGTGCGTATTCCTCCAGAAGCCTTCACGCCCATATTTTCTCCGACAACTTGACGCATCAACCTCACATCTTCTTCTCTGGCTCCCTCCGCGAAGCCTGTTGAGGTTTTCACGAAATCCGCACCTCCTCCCCTAGCCAATTCACAAGCTCTAATCTTCTCTTCTCGCGTGAGATAGCATGCCTCGATTATCACCTTAGTTATTGCATTTGCAGATCTAGCTTCTCGGACAACAGCGGCAATATCGTTGCTGACAAGATTGAAATCATGAGATTTTAGCGCGCCTACGTTAATTACCATATCAATTTCTTTTGCGCCCCCTTCAATCGCGTTCGCCGTCTCGAAGGCTTTGACCTTCGTAGTACTGGCTCCAAGGGGGAACCCAACCACTGTGCAAACCTTCACCTTCGAACCCCTAAGTAACTCAGCAGCCAGAGGTACGTAGGTTGGATTGACTACGGCTGTAACAAAACCATAGTTTAAGGCTTCTTTGCATAGCTTGGCAATATCGTCTCTGGTAGCGAAAGGCTTTAGAAGTGTGTGGTCTATGATTGCAGCCAATTTCTCCTTCGTCATCTGCATGTGGGAGCTACCTCATTATGGCTAGGTCGGCTATATCTACATTCAGCTCGCACATTCTGCTCAAAGCCATGATTACTGTGGTCAATCGTTCCACTGCGTTTTGAGGCCCTTCCAAGACGCCTTTCTCAAACTCCTTGAGGAGGAGCTGCGCTTCTTCATACTTGGTGGCGACCCGCGCAGCAAACTTTAAGTCTCTGGAAAGTACTGCGCCAACAGAATCCTTATACATCTCATGGATCAACCCGCTTATCCCATCGAGCTGTTCGACCAGTCTCTTTGGGCGTTTCCAATCTAGCAAGCCCACTGCACTCTCAGCTAGTATGACTGAGTGATCTGCGAAGCTTTCCATTAAACTGGCTAGGAGGCGATAGTCTAGGCAATCAATAGGTCTTATCGATAGTTTTTCGCCGAGGGAAGGTTCGCTTACAGCTGCTCTGACTAGTCTCACAAGTAGAAAGTATAATCGATCTACCTCCTCATCCCTTTCCACGACAGAGCCGGCGAGTTTTGGATCTCCGACCAAAATTGATTGGAAGGCATCTTTCTGCATAGCCATCGTTATCAAGTGGAGGCGTCTCAATATTTTCTCTGGGTTGAGAAGAGAGGGCTCAATAAGGCATTGCATCACTATTTTCTTTGAATTTTCTTCAACTATTTCCAAGCCCACCAACAGTTTCAGGGTTTTTTTAACTCCTTCCCTTACTGCAGGCTCAATCATTTCCTTTGAAATGATCTCAATAACGTCGTACCCCAAAAGGTACTTCTCTTCAATATCTCGTTCTAGCATTGGTGAGGGTGTAAGGGTGGCTGCCTCGATTTTTCTCTCAACTTCGCCGTAAGGACTGACTATGATTTTGCCGTCTTCTCTCTCAAAAAAGGAGAGCATGGTGCCAGCTCCCATCCCCCATTTTTCAACCCACGACTTCGGCAAGGTCGTAAAGAAAGTTCCATCCGATGTCCTCTGAAGCTTACGAACCTGCACCTGCCAGATCCTCCGCAGGTATTATTCGGAATGGCTGTTAGAAATACCTTTGGAGAATTCGGGGTGGAGTGCGCACTCAAAATTGATAAGAAACCAATCCTGCTATGTGTAAGTGATTTCTTGGATGAAAATAGTTGGGATCGACCTAGCTGGAAGCGAAGCAAGAGAATCCGCGTTAGCTATACTCTCCAATAGCCTATACGCAAGAACCATGCTCCTATACACAGATGGCGAAATAGTCTCGAAAGTCATGGAAGTTAAGCCAAACATGATTGCCATCGATGCTCCACTAGGTCTGCCCAAGGGTAGGTGCTGCCTGGAGGCTGGGTGCTCTTGCGCCAAGTTCGGCGTGATCAGAGAGGCTGAAAGAGAATTGTTGAGAATCGGTATCAAAGTCTTCTCCTGTGGATTACCTAGCATGAAGAAGTTGACCTTGCGTGGAATAGAGCTTCGTAAACGATTGGCGGACATGAAACTCAATGTGGTCGAGACTTATCCAGGGGCGGTTCAAGATCTCCTTCGCATACCGAGAAAGAAGCATGGGTTGCGTAAGCTCCAACGCGGCCTGATACGACTTGGAATCAAAGGTGACGTTAGCAGGGAAGACATTACGCATCACGAGCTTGATGCAATAACATCAGCTTTCGCGGGAAAATTGCTTCTAGAAGGAAAAGCCAGAGGAATAGGCGATCCAGTTGAACAACAAATTGTGATTCCAATCGGGAGTCGACATCGAGCTGATCTAGGTTGAGGTGTTCGCATTCTCGACCAACAGTATTAAGTGAGTCGTTAGTTATCTCTAGGAGATATTAGCGGAGAACGCCAAGGTTTGTCGGAACAGCTTAAAAGAGCTGTTGAAAACATCATCTCAGCTGGCTATCAACTCAGCCGAGAAGCTTTCCAGCTCCTCGAGGCATCGCAAGATACTGAACAACTAGACTCTGTAACCAAAGAAATTTTGAACAAGGTAGGCCAAACGACACCTAGACCATTTGTAATCACGAGAGAACTGGTTGAAGAAATACTTGCAAAATATCTCCCTGAGAGAGAACTAGCTACACCTACTCTCGAGGCAGGGGTGGGTGCGCCCACCGTATATTCAAAGCAGTTGGAGAGCCGTCTGGAGATTTTGGACGACCCTACCAACAAAATGGGCTCTGGTGGAACTGCCCAAGATTTCGTCCAGTATTTCCGGGATCGTTTTGAAAGGATCTCGAAAATGCTTAGTCAGAGACTAGATGCTAGAAACGCTGTTTCCATAGCTGGAGCCTTTGAAGCTCGGCCAAATGAGAAAGTGAAAATCATCGCCATGGTTATGGAAAAGCGACAGAAAGAGCGCAAAATCTTCATACAAATAGAAGATTTAGAGAATACTGCAACGGTTCTAGTTCCAGAAGGGGCTAGCAGAGAACTTTTAGGTCTTGCTCAGAAAATACCTTTAGACCAAGTACTCTGCATAGAAGCAACTCGAGGGCGCGACACACTTTTCATCGCTCAAGACTTCATTCTCCCTGACATTCCTGAAAAAAAAGTGGATCTCACTGAAGAGCCTGTTAACGTCGTTTTGCTTTCAGACATCCATGTTGGAAGTAGAACCTTTCTTGAAGAGCCCTTCCGCAGATTAATACTGTGGTTGAACGGAAAGGTTGGAACGCTTGCGGAGAAAGAAATTGCGGCAAGAACGAAATACGTCATAATTGCGGGCGACCTAGTTGACGGAGTGGGTGTTTACCCACGCCAAGAAGACGAGCTGGCAATCCCAGATGTCTATGAACAGTACAGGCTTGCAGCCCGCTTCATAGAGCAAATACCTGATTATGTAGAGGTTGTTTTGACACCTGGGAACCACGATCCTGTCCGACAAGCATTGCCTCAACCAGCCATACCAAAAGAGTTTGCTGAACCCGTCTACGAGTCACGCAAGATAGTGTCGCTGGGAAATCCGGCTAGAATAAGATTACATGGAATTGAGTTCCTGATATATCATGGAAGGAGCCTCGACGACGTAATAGCCTCTGCACCTAACATGAATTTTCAAATGCCGGAGAAAGCTATGGAGCTACTGCTAAAGTGCAGGCATCTAGCACCTGAATATGGAAAGAGAACTTCGATAGCACCTGAGAGAAATGATTTCCTCATCATCGAACAGCCTCCAAACGTCTTCCATTCCGGGCATGTGCACGTAGTCAAGCATGAAACTTATCGAGGTACTTTAGTGGTCAACTCAGGCGCGTGGCAATCCCAAACCGAATACCAAAAAAACATGGGTTTAAGCCCAACTCCAGGTATTCTGCCAGTACTGAGCCTGAATACGATGCAAATAACCACAATTGACTTTCTACGTCACGAAACACAGGAATCGCCTCTAAAAAGCTAAGTTTCTAAAGCCAAAATAAGATCAGGCTCAGTTTTGGAGAGTCCTAATGGCATTCCGCGACATTGGAGAAAAAGACATTTGCGAGTGTTGGCTGTAGAAGACGGTGGTTTCGCGGCAAAGGCCAAGGGATCTCGCGCTCTCTTATTGGGCGTGGTAATGTCAAACTTCACCATCTCAAGGCTTTTGATCTCGAGCTTGGAGGTCGATGGCTTGGATGCGACCGAACGCATGATTGAGATGGTTAGAAAAGGACGCGTGTCCATTGACTTGATACTCTTGGCATCAATCTCATACGGCGGATTCAACCTGATGGACCCTATCCAAATCTATCGGAAACTAAGGATTCCTGTATTAGTTGTTAACCCTGAAAAGCCGAACAACATCGCTGTCAAGTCAGCCCTTCGCAAACATTTCGCGGATTGGAAAAAGAGGTTTGCCGTGTTCCAGCGAGCTGGGGCTCCTCACAAATTGGTACTGGCAGGAGGCAAAAGTGTTTATTTCCATGCCTACGGCATCCCTAAGCCGCGGGCGATGGCCGCGATCCGAAACTTGACGGTTTTTGGAAAAATCCCCGAGCCGCTACGTGTCGCACATATGTTAGCCCACGAACTCAGTAAAGGTTATCGTTAGACCCCTTGTTCGGGCCTATTGCTGGCTACGCATCGGATCCAGCCGAGAAACAACTGCACTTTTGTACGCTGGTACCCTCAGGAAGCCTTGATCCGGTGCAAACATTTTGGAACAGTGCCAAGCAGTGCACCTGCCACTTCGTCGTCGGACAACACTTCCGTTATGGTTTTCGAAGAAACGCCTAGACGAATCTTCTTTGTTCTACCATATCGTCCGAAGCTCATGACTCTCGCGTTCAGTATGCCCATAACATCCAACTCATTGATCAGGCCACTGACACGTCTTTGGGTTAGCGGCTCGATCCCAACTATCCCGCACAGCTCACTATAGACCTCGTACAAGTCACCAGTCACACTGCCTTCCGGAAAGCGTCTTTCCAAGATATACGATCCTGAAAGAAGGACCTTCGAGTGTGACGGGAGCGACTTCAAAGCCTCCGACACACGGTCGTACTCTATCTTCCTTTGCGCCAAGCGGACATGATCCTCGGAAACGCAGCTCTCTCCCTGCCTTTCAGCCAGCTCACCAGCAACTCGCAGCAAATCTAAGGCTCGTCTAGCATCCCCATGCTCCCCAGCCGCCAATGCCGCACACAGTCGCAAGGAACGATTATCCAGAGCCCCTATTGCAAAGGCGATTTTGGCCCTGTCGAGAAGAATATCGTAAAGCTCATCAGCTAGGTAAGGCTTGAAAACAATCTCCTCCTCGCTTAAGCAACTCAGCACGCGAGCATCAAGATACTCCTTGAAATGAAGATCGTTAGAGACCCCCACTAAGCCAACCCAGCTTTCACGTAGTCCCTCATTGATTCGAGTTAGTTCGTAGAGTAGGTTGTTCTCTTGCCTCCTGACGAGAGCGTCAATCTCATCAAGTATGACGATGAACCATAGTCGCTTGCGGTTTAGAGCGGAGTGGAATCGTTTGAACACCTCGCCGACGGCCAGACCAGTAAAAGGGACATCGAAGCCTACGGCGCGGCATAAGTCAGCTAGAACCCGGTAATTGGTGCCTGTGAGTCTACAATTAACATAACATGTCTGAATTGAAGCCCCAACCTCTGCACCTTTCTTTTGGAGACGACCCAAGACAAACCTTGCGACAGCAGTCTTCCCAGTTCCGGTCTTACCGTAAGCGAAAACATTGGAGATCTTACAGTTCTCCAAGGCAGGTGCAAGTATGCCGCCAAGACGCTGGATCTCCTCATCGCGGTGGGGGAGATTATATGGAATGTAGTCATGCCTCAGGACATCGCGGTTGCAAAATATTTTCTTGTTGTCAAGAAAACTTTCGAAAATGTTGTAGAGTGCCTCGTCGCCGCGCATGTGGATGCCTCAGTAGGTAGAACAGGAGAAAGGATTTCGAGTTATAAATAGCGTATTATACATGAAATGAAATAGCGAACCGTAGAAAATTCGACGAGTATCGGAGTCAAGACAACTAACATGACATCACAGTATCAAAGTTCTACCGACCGAAATGCCCCCTACCCCTTAGTTTCCAATGGAGAAAGGTCAAGAGCATTAGAATGTGTTTACGGATCTATTGGGTAAAATTCAATCAATCTATTTTAAAAATAAGTGATAGCCGCTCCAGTGGAAACAGAGGGGTGTGGGGGATAAAACTTTTGGGTTTTTCAAACGCAATAGTACCCCTCACTTCTTACTTTGTTTTCAGTAGTTTCTTAACCCCTTCCTCAACCCCATATATGTATGGTGCTTTGATATCCTCTCGCCTTACCAACTTTCTCTCCAATAGACTCTTCATAAGCCTAGCAGTATGTTCCCTCGTCCTTACTATTGCCTTACTCATCTTATTGGAACTCGTCGGTCCGACGGAAGCTAGGATTCTCAGTACCTGCAACTCAGTTTGCGTCAAGGTCGACATTGCATTTTCTTTTCTTGCACTCTCCATGGACAGGTTGGATCTCGGGGTGAGAATACTTTCTACGTTCCGAACTCTTGATTGTAGCCCCACAAGTTCAAGCTTGATCTTGTTCAACTCATCTTTGAGTGAAGTTGTGCTTTCAAGCATCTTCTTATTCGCGAGTAATAGGGTCTCAACATTTCTGATTAGGATCCCAATTTTATGTCCTTGAATTTTCTGTGCAACCGCTAGCCTAGCGTATTCCTTGCTATCTGGTGATCCCGCCAACTCTCCTATCTTCCCCTTGTCTGGTAATGCTTTCATAATTGAAGAATATTTTCAACTCAAATATTGTGACATTATACTGTGTTACAGCCTTTTTTCATTATGGTCATAACTGCGCTGTTAACATCAAAGGCCTCATCTGACTTGACTGGGGCTGGTTTAGGGCTGTCCAAATGGGCTAGGAAGCTCAGCCTCAACCGATATTTGGAGTTGAGGGACGGAGCAGGCGACCGTGATATCACAATATCACATTTTCCTTGATAAGCTTGTTCTCTTGGCCAGCTTCTCTATAACCTCTCTTAGTTCCTCTACAACGAACTTGGTTGCTTCACTATCTTCTTCGTATTCCTCCATTCCTCGCCTATCGTCCAAGTATCCCCTGATGTAGCTGGCGACTTCGATGTAGGGTTCAAGCCTTGGGCTATCGAAGACTCCGGAGTATCCCAAAAGCAAAACTGTGTATATTGAACGTATTATGTTGATTTTCGCTTGACCCAAGCTTCTATTAAAAGATCCCCGGCTGATATTGCCTTTTTCAATCCTTAAATGTGCTTTTTCCTCTCCGATAGCTCTTTTGTTCAACAATTCATCCGAGACTAGATCAATTAGAAAAGTTTCGAACTGTATTTTCGTTAAATTGCTGTTTCTGAGGAGGATCTTGATGATTGGATCTTCCAAAGTCCTCTTCAATCTGGCTTTTGTGCCTTGAATTTCATTCGAGCCGCCCATATCGCCCTCAACGCTCTTTGGATACAATTTCGTATTCACTTACCTATAATTACCTTGCCCTGAGGCTCCTAGGCGCACTGTCACCCGTTTATAACTGGGGGACATTACTTGGTGCGCTCTGGAAACAATACGTCAGAGATGCGACGGTCAATTGAGGTTCAAACCCTTCTAGTCTCCACCGCTGATAGAATATTGCCTCCCGCGACAGAAATGTACGACAAAGTGTCCTGTCAAACTCTGAAGCCCTCAATCAATAAGTTTAAATAAAAACTATAGCTCGGACATCCTTCAAAGTTCGAAAAGGGGCTCTCATCCGTGGCGGAAGCTATACCTGCAACAATAAGCGGTCAACCCGTTTTGATTCTGAGAGAGGGATCTACTAGAACGAAGGGAAAGGAGGCTCAAAGAGCCAACATAACCGCCGCCAAAGTTATCGCGGAATCAGTGAAAACCTCCCTCGGGCCTAAAGGAATGGACAAAATGCTCGTAGCCAGTTTCGGAGACATAACCGTTACCAATGACGGAGCAACAATCCTTAAGGAAATGGATGTTCAACACCCGGCGGCAAAGATGTTGGTGGAAGTAGCTAAGACACAAGACGATGAAGTTGGCGATGGGACTACAACAGCCGTAGTCATGTGTGGTGAACTTCTAAGCAAAGCCGAGGATTTGATTGAGAAGGATGTGCATCCGACCGTTATTGTCGATGGATACAGAGCAGCTACTGAAAAAGCCCTAGAGGTTCTAGGAAGCTTAGCGATAAAGGTTGATCCCAAAGACAAAAGCATTCTCAAGAAAGTCGCGGTTGTGTCCTTGGAAACCAAGCTATTATCCGAGTACGCGGAGCAAATAGCCGATATGGCTGTGGAAGCCGTGCTTCAAACCGCGGAGGCAACCGCCGAGGGATACAAAGTAGACATAGATGACATCAAAGTGGAGAAGAAAGCAGGGGAATCCTTGACCGACACTCGACTGATACAAGGCGTGGTTTTCGACAAAGAAGTTGTGCACCCTGAAATGCCAAAGAGAATTGAAGATCCAAAGATCGCCCTATTGAACGCGGCTCTAGAAGTTGAAAAAACAGAATTTGACACTAAAATAAACATCGAGTCCCCTGAGCAGATGAAGGCCTTCCTAGACGAAGAGGAGAAAATGCTGAAGGATATGGTGGAGAAGATCGCAGAGGCGGGAGCCAAAGTCCTAATAGCCCAAAAAGGAATTGACGACGCTGCTCAACACTTCCTAGCCAGAAAAGGAATCCTAACTGTTCGCAGGGTAAGTGAGAAAGATATGGATAAGCTGGCGAAAGCAACTGGCGGGAAAATCGTGACTAGTATCGACGATTTAAGGCCTGAAGATTTAGGCTCTGCCAAACTCGTTGAAGAGAGGAAGGTTGCCGACGACAAGATGACCTTCGTTGAAGGATGCAAAAACCCAAGAGCGGTCACCATACTCATCCGCGGCGGAACTGAAAGAATCGTAGACGAAGCTGAAAGATGCATCCACGATGCCCTATGCGTTGTAAGGGATGTTGTGAGAGACCCAAGAGTCGTAGCCGGAGGCGGCGCCATAGAATGTGAAGTAACTGCTCAACTAAAGAGATGGGCTCAAAAGTTGAGCGGTAGGGAACAGTTGGCGGCTACAGTGTACGCTGAAGCTCTAGAGGGGGTACCACTGACCCTAGCCGAAAACGCAGGGTTGGATCCGATAGATATACTTGTTGAGCTCAGAGCCCGCCATGAAAAGGGTGAGAAATGGGCAGGGGTAGATGTTCTTGATGGCAAGGTTAAAGACATGTCGAAGCTTGGCGTATATGAGCCACTGTCTGTCAAGGAACAGATACTGAAGTCAGCCAGCGAAGCTGCTTCAATGATCTTGAAGATAGACGATGTCATAGCTTCGGGAAAAATGAAAGAGGGGGCAAGGCCGCCAAAGGGTCCGGGAGCAGAGGAAGGCGAGGCAGGGCCCTCTGAATTCGACTAGCAGTA
>CAZAQQ010000027.1:0-7929 GCA_964487485.1 uncultured Candidatus Bathyarchaeia archaeon
GCTTCGTCTTCTATTTCACTGCCGCTGATTACTATGACATCATCTTCCTCTGGATGGAAAATTCTTAGGAGCTCTGCAATCTCTTCGACCTTTCTTCCCGTAACAGCCTCGTCGACAGGCGGTACTACGAGCCTTCCATTCTTGAAGACAAGGGTTGTAGCTCCGGCTGCTCCAGCCCTCACAGCTGCGTCCCTCTGCTCAAGCCCATGCGAGACTCGGCTGCGAGCCTTCTTGATGAGAATGCCGTAGTTATAGGTGCTGAATGCAAGCGAACTCTTCGGGATCTTTGCCTTGCTCCCTACTTTGAGCTTTAATTCGTCTATTAGAGCCAGACCTTTTCTCGTCAGCATACATCCCATCTTAGAAGTTCCCACGATTCCGGCTGCTTGAAGATGTTCAATGAGTGTTCTAGCTGACCCCTCTCCCAGCCTAAGCTCCTGAGATAGCTTATGGCGTCCAATAGGCCCTTTGCCCAACATCTCCATGGCTTTGAACAAGTGTACTTCATTAAAGGACGGTGAGGGGCCTATTGCTCTTTGTTTTGCGAGTTCCTTCAATACTTCCAGCAGTCGCATAGGGCCTCGGCTCAACTTGAGCAGCTCCTGCGTACCAATTCTTTGACAGCTTCTCCAAGTGTCTTCACTACGACAGCCCCTTTCTTGATCATTTCGTCAAGTAATCTTTGAGCTTCGCCTCCAGTGAAATCTCTTTCCCCAAAAGACGTAGCCTCGATCACAATGGTTGGAATACCTTTCTCTGTGGCAACCATAGCAGCTTGAAGATTCTTCAAATTACCTCGCCCTACTGGAAAATCAGTCAGTATGAGCGCGTCTGCATCTTGAATCAAGCGTAGATTTTCATTAAAGGCTTCTTCCGTTATGGGCGAAAAGGGAGCCTCGCTTACAGTTGGAATGTGAAGCATCTCAGCTGCCTCGTAATCCGCATCCAAAACATTTACTACACCAGCCGTAACAGACCATCCTTGATCTAGGAAGGCCGCCATCGCATAGCTACCTGAGCCTCCTCCACATATCAGGTGTATTCTACCCTTCTTCCCTTCGCTTTCTTTCGGTTTTGTCGCGGAAAGGGGGACAACATAGATTGAACCCGTTGCAGGATGATGCTTAACTAATACCTCAACTCGGAAGGCGGCCCGTATGTTTTCAGGCGTCAAAACCTCTTCAGGCCTTCCTAACGAGAGAATTTTCCTGCTAGAGAGCAACAAGATCTTGTCGCAATATCTAGCTGCTAGGTTGAAGTCATGAAGGACAGAGATGACTATGAGCTTGTTTTGTTTGCACAGCTTCTCTAGCAAATCCATTATTTCGATTTGACTATTGATGTCCAAGTGTAGTGTCGGCTCGTCAAGCAGTAGCACTTGGGGACTCTGAGCCAACGCTCTCGCAATAATTACTCGCCTGCGCTCCCCCCCGCTGACTTCGCCTACGCGTCTATCCGCGAATTGCCAAGTATTAGTTAGTTCCATAGCCTGCCGGACAATCGATAGGTCCTCAGCAGTTTCCATTTCAATCCTGCCTAAGTACGGGTTGCGGCCCATAAGCACTATTTCTAGAACTGTGAAGTCGAAGGGTGTCGATGAATCTTGCGGCACAACTCCAACTTTCTTAGCAATGTCTTCCACCTTCATCTGAGCAATATTCAACTCATCTAGGAGAACAACCCCCTTCAACGGCTTCAAGGTTTTGCTAATAATCCTCAACAGAGTTGTCTTACCCGCGCCGTTAGGGCCCAGCAGACCTACGAATTCCCCCCCAGAAACTGAAAAGCTTAATTGGTCTAAGATCTTGCTGGATTCATAGTAGAATTCAACGCCGTCAACCATCAGCTGAACCAAGAATCCAGCTCCTCTCGCTAGAGCCAGTACCCTCCCCTTCTTCTTCGTAGGAGATATATGAAGAAGGGTCCGCCTGAAAGAGCTGTTATTATGCCTACTGGAAGCTCAGCAGGGAGGAATATGATTCTCGCCGATGTATCGCAGAGAACGAGGAATATGCTGCCAGTTAACAGCGCTGTGGGGATTAGAACTCTGTGGTCAGGTCCGACGAGAATCCTTGTTAGATGTGGAACAATCAATCCCACAAAACCTATCAAGCCACCAATCGAGACAGCTGATGCAGTCATTAAACATCCTAGGGCCAAGAGGATTTTCTTTGATTTTTCAACGTCGACGCCTAAATGCTGAGCTTCCTCCTCTCCCAGCGACATGAGATTTAGGTCTCTTGCGAATAGATAGACTGCGGAGACCCCAAACACGATAAGTAACCAGACGCTAGCAATCTCTTCCCACTTTACATGCGAGAATCCGCCCATGAGCCAAAAAACCAAGGCATGAAGTTCCTGACCGGCAAGAAGCTTCAAGGTGGAGACGATAGCTGATAGAAAGATGCTAACAGCGATGCCGGACAACAGCAGTGTGGTTACCGGAATTTTCGAACCTACCTTCGCAATGTTGTAGACTAGGAAGACAGTTATGAGGGCAGAGGCAAACGCTAAGGTTGGAACAGCGCTGAAACCGAAAAGGGCGATATCCAGCTTTAGCACGATCGCGAGAGCTCCGCCTAGGGCTGCTCCTGAGGATACACCGATCACATAGGGATCAGCCATAGGGTTTCTAAAAATCCCTTGGAAAACGCTTCCTGCAGTGGCCAACGCTGCTCCAACGAGCACTGCTGCCAGTATACGGGGCAACCGAACCTCGATAATTATTACCTCCTCGACCTGTGGAAAATAAATGTCTACAAATCTGCTGATCAGCGGTATTTTTCCAACAATGATCTGAGCAATATGCGACAGCGGTATTGGTGCAAAGCCAATATTGAGGGCAAAGAGAGTTGTGGAGAACAATATAGCCGTAAGAGCTAGAATCACAAACCCCCATTTGGAACGTCGTCTAAGATACAGAGGCTCAGCTTCGGTTTGTCTTCGCAAACTCAATTGCTTTCCACCCATTCCTTGAAGATTCACGTAAAGAGCTTCAGATGCACTGTTCTCGACCCGATCTGATGCCAATGCTTTCCTCAAGCTCGCATATTCTATTGTTTCTAACGTTCATTTTGGGGGCCTAAAGCTTATTTGGATGGATTATCCAACTAGCTTTCCTATAGCCCAAATATATCCTTGACGGTGAAGGAGGCTTTGCAGGCCATCCTAATCATAGGCGACGGCATGGCAGATAGACCAATTGATGAACCTAGTTACCAAACGCCATTGGAAGCAGCTGAGCTAAGGGCCATCACCCTCGGTTTATCACTGCTGGACTCCCACATATTAGTATCAGATGCATTATCTCCAAACGTAAAGTTTCAATATCTGTTTGACAAACTCGTGCGGTAACAAGTTCGTGGGAAAAACACTATGGAAAGATGGAGGACTCGCCCAGTTCGATGCATATCAGTATACCGCGGATAGTGATCGCGGGAGCCCACAGCGGTGTCGGGAAGACTACCGTTTCCATTGGCATAATGAGTGGTCTAAAGAAACGGGGCTATAGGGTTCAGGCATTTAAGGTCGGGCCCGACTACATTGACACAAGTTACCACACAGCTGCAACAGTGAGGCCGAGTAGGAACCTAGATGGATGGATGGTTCCTGCAACAGGGCTGGTCGAAATTTTACAACATGGAACCAGAGACGTGGATATCGCGGTTATAGAAGGTGTTATGGGTCTCTACGACGGCTTGTCCGGTGCTGACGAAATTGGAAGCACAGCTCATGTAGCCAAAACATTAAGCTGCCCGGTAATCCTTGTCCTTGCTGCCCGGAAGATGGCTAGGACAGCTGCTGCTATCGTGCTCGGCTGCAAGAGCTTTGACAGGAGGCTTCAGCTATCAGGAGTAATTCTGAACGGGGTAGCGGGGAGAAAACATGCAGAGCAGTGTCGTGAAGCCATAGAGGTTTCCACCAGTATCCCAGTGATTGGGGCTCTCCCTACCGATGAAAGTGTCAAGCTGCCGGAGAGGCATCTAGGCCTGATTCCAACACCCGAGAAGACAGAGGAGCTGAAGCCTATTTTATCGAAGATTACGGAGCTCATCGAAGATAACATTGACATGGATAGGATTGTTGAAATCTCCAAATCATGCGGCAAATTGTCCAGAGGAACAAACTGGATATTTCCCGTAAAGGCCTATGCGCACAGAGCGACGATTGGTGTTGCGTTTGATGAAGCATTCAACTTTTACTACCAAGATAACCTTGACATCCTCGAAGCATATGGGGGAAAGGTCATCTTCTTCAGCCCGATCCATGATCAAGGAATCCCTAGAGGGGTTGATGGCCTATACATCGGAGGTGGCTTCCCACAAATACTCCCTCTTCAACTTGAAGCTAACGAATGTATGCGCAAAGACATAAAGAAGGCTGCGGAAGACGGATTACCTATCTACGCGGAGTGTGGCGGCCTCATGTATCTTGTCGACTCCATCACGGATTTTGACGGAAAGAGTCACAAGATGGTCGGATTACTTCCGTGCAGAACTCAGATGACGAAGAGATTAACCCTCAATTATACTGAGGCTGAAACCATACGCGATAACGCTTTGTCTAGATTTGGGCAGCTGTTAAGAGGCCATGAATTCCACTATTCGCAGATGGTTGACGTTCCACGCGATGCTAAATTCGCCTATCTGATGAAGCGAGGAGTTGGAATCGATGGTAAACACGATGCTTGGTTAGAGTATAGCGTCCTTGCTTCTTACATGCATTTACACTTCGGTTATAACGCACAGCTGGCCAAGAGCTTTATACAAGCCTGCACGCAGCATCGGCGGCGCTGAACATAGATTCATTTACTCGCCTTTATAACAATTATTGATAAATCTGAGAATTCTCCTTTTAATTCTCGAAGTGCAGTCTCAGTTTTCCTTTCATCCTTCAAGGTTAGGTTCTCAAATATTGTTACTTTGAGAGAAGCGTCGATTCCATGTTTAATCAAAAAATTGGCGATGTCCCGTGGCATGAAATCATAAGGTCTTGGAAGAAGAATCAAATTCTTATTCTTTTGAATTGCCCGCAGTAATTCCTCCTTCTCCTCTTCTATTGATCCACTTTTATGGAAAGTGATAAAGCCAGTATTTTCGAAGGGAATATGAGCAAGACTTGCTGCTACTTGAACCGAACTTATCCCAGGAACAATCTCTACCTCATCATATTTCTGGATCTTTTCCAAAAGTTGATGGTCAGAAAAATTAGGATCTCCCACCGAACATATGACGCATCTTTTTCCTCTTCTTGCTTCTTGAGCTAAGTAAGCTATGTCTTCTTCTTCTCTTTGATGTGAGGTGAATTGGATTTCTTTCCCTTGGATGAACTCTTCAACAACTTTGAGGGCATGACTCCACCCGGCTATGATGTCAGCTTCCCTAACTACAGATATTGCCTTTCCAGTCAAGTACTCCTTGGCCCCAGGGCCTACTCCCAGCAGCGTTATCATTTTTCTTCTTTTCCATAAGCTTATGGCAGATAATCACAGAATTCTCTTGCGCCTTGAAGTTTCATGTAAAGAGCATCGGATGCACTATCTTCGCCAGTTCCTCAAGCCCTTGAACTATTCTCGGGCTCGGTCTAATGACAATGTTTTCCTCAAGCTCATATATTCTATCGTTTTTAACAGCGTCGATAACAGCCCAACCCGGTCGCCTCTTAATTTCTTCCTTCGCCACTTCACCCATATACCCAACTTTGATTATGATTATTTCAGGGTTACGTTGGATTACAGTCTCAGAGCTAATCACAGGGTAAGGCTGTTTCGCGTCGGAAAATATGTTAAGGCCTCCTGCCAGCGAAATTAGCTCGTGAACCCAAGTTCCTGAACCAGCGCTCATTAGTGGGCTATGCCAAATCTCGTAGTATATCCTCGGCTTTTTCGTTTCGCCACTAACTCTGCTGACTACGAATCCTATCCTTTTTTCCAAGCTTTCTGCAAGCTCATCAGCTTTCTTGGCTACGCCGCAAATCTTTCCAACTAATCTTATGTTCTGTAGTACCTGATCAATGGTTTTCGGGTTTAGGGCGACAACCCTCAAGCCTTTTTCCTCCAGAAGATCCACAGTCTTCCTTTGAAGGCTGCCTGAGGCTAGAACTAGATCAGGTTCTAGGGCAACAATTCTCTCGATACTAGGGTTGGCGTATCCGCCTATGACTTTTATGTCCCCAATCCCCACCCTTTCTGGTACTTCCGGTGGATAATCACAGAGTCTCGTTACGCCAACAACCTTGGATCCCAAGCCTAAAGCGAATAGGGTCTCAGTGTTGCCGGGAGCCAAGGACACAATTCTCGCAGGGATTTTGGTTATTGAGACATTTCTGCCAAAATCGTCGACCACGCGTAGGATTGTTTCAGGAGTTGCCGTAGGCATAGGCTTCCAAGGAACTTGAGTGATTCCAACAAGCGTGATTATGAAGAGGATGACCGCGGCTGAAAGGGCTTTGGCGTTTTTGATGCGCATAGGGGTCCCCAAAGCTTATCTGGATGGATTATCCAACTAACCTTTCCCAATATATCCTTAACGGTTGACGGCGAAGAGAACTTGCGCGCCATTGTAATCATAGGCGACGGCATGGCGGACAGACCAATTGATGAACTTGGTTACTTAACGCCGCTGGAAACTGCCAAGCCGAAAAACATGGATTACTTAGCTTCAAACGGGGTCTCAGGCCTCCTCAACCCAATGTCGCTTGGAATGACGCCCGGTAGCGCTGCCGCAAACCTAGCAATACTTGGCTATGACTTGAACGAAGCTCACAGTGGAAGAGGACCCTATGAAGCCGCTGGCGCTAGGATCAAAATGAAAAATGGAGAAGTAGCTTTCAGATGCAACTTCGCCACAGTTAACCACGAGCTTAGAGTAGTCGACGAAAGAGCGGGCAGAATACGCGAGGAAATAGATCAAATGATTGAAGATTTGCAAAATCTATATTTGGGCGGTTCAGGGGCTGTCCGATATACTCTAAAACAAACATTAGGATTTAAAGGCGTCCTAGTTCTCCACGGAGAAAGATTTTCGTCAAATGTTTCCGCATCCATGCCCAAAGTCGGTGATAAAGCTGATTCAGTTAGGCCGCTTGATTATTCCAGTCAGGCTGTGGAGACAGCCCGTCTGCTGAACGAATTCATTAGAAAGAGCTTCGAAGTTCTGAGAGAACACCCTGTCAACAAGAAAAGGGAAAAGAGCGGCAAACCTCCGGCCAATGTAGTAATTCCATGGGGCGGAGGCGAACACGTGAAACTCAAACCATTATCTGAGAAGTACGGCCTGCAAGCAGCCTGCGTCGCTGCCACTAGTCTAGTCAAAGGGATAGCCCAGCTCGTGGGCATGACTGTTGTCAATGTCCCCGAAGCCACAGGAGAAGTCGACACTAACACCTTGGCCAAAGCTGAAGCAGCTCTAAAAGTTCTCAGAAACCACGATCTAGTCCTTATCCACGTTGAGGGGCCGGACGAAGCGAGCCACGACGGTGACATCGCAGGCAAAATCTCAATCATACGCAAGATAGATTCTATGATAGAAATGCTCCAAAAGAATGCCAGCCTCAGGGAAACATGCATCGCATTGTTGGCTGACCACGCCACATCTACAAAGCTTCGCAGGCACCTCGAAGACCCAGCGCCTGTCACGATAGCGAACGCAGAGATTGCACCGGACGGAGTTATGCACTATAGCGAAAGAGCAGCAGCTCACGGAAGACTGGGCTGCTTCCCAAGTCGCGAGTTCATGCCGAAGCTACTGAACATGATGGCTGGAAGTGAAACAGTGAGGGGATTAAGGTGAAATCAATTCTTGAATTAACTTCAAGTCGCCTAAGGGATTTTGAGCCCTGCGTCCACGGAGGAGAGGTTTGGGAAGTCGCTAGAAGAAACAACGTTTCCCATCGCAGCCTACTGGATCTTAGCGCCAACATAAATCCTCT
>CAZAQQ010000027.1:8029-11760 GCA_964487485.1 uncultured Candidatus Bathyarchaeia archaeon
GACAAAACTGAGAAGCTGATCGAGGATGAAAGAAGGTTTCTGCAAAGCGAGCTCAGTAGGATAGGAGGCCTAAAGCCTCTTCGCGCGGAAGCAAACTTCATACTTGTTGACATAAGGGGTACAGGCTACACTGCTTCTCAGCTTAAAGAAAGGATGATAAGGCACAGAATTTTGATTCGTGATTGCAGCTCTTTCGAGGGCTTAGACGAGTATTACATCAGAGTTTCTGTCGCGAAACGGCAAGACAATGAGAGATTTCTGGAGGCTTTGAGAGCGTCGGTTGGCGTAAAGCAAAATTGAGTCAAATCAAAGAAAGCATTAACAGAAGCCTTAGGTTGAAGCGCATCAAAGGCCCGGACAAAGAATGCAAATACTACCCATGCCATTTCGAAGGGCAGGATTGCACATGGTGCTTCTGCCCCTTCTACCCGTGCGGCGACCCTTCAACAGGAGGCAAACATACGAGAGGTGGAAAAAGCGGAAAACCGGTGTGGAGCTGCGAAGATTGCAGTTGGATTCACAGGCAAGATGTGGCTGGGCTTGCCTTACATACTCTTTCAAGGGTCGCGAAGAAAATAGAAAATGTCCGGAAACAGGAGCTTGCTAAGATTCGCCGAACAATTCTAGAGGTCTACCCAGTTGACTGAAGCCAGAACCTTGATGGTGCAGGGAACAACCTCCCACTGCGGGAAAAGCGTTCTGGTGGCTGCACTCTGCAAAATCTTCGCGGATGCAGGTTATCGTGTGGCTCCGTTCAAGTCGCAAAACATGTCCTTAAACTCATATGTCACAGAAAGCGGGGAGGAAATAGCTCGTGCTCAGGCAATGCAAGCTTTCGCAGCAGGAATCGAACCCAGCGCAGAAATGAACCCTATTCTGCTCAAGCCCAAGGGAAACATGGTTTCCCAAGTAGTCTTCAAAGGAAAACCCTACAAAGACTTGAGGGCCAAGGACTACTTCACTCACTTTGCGCTAAAGGAGGGACTCAAGGGAGCTAGCGAGTCTCTCAAGAAACTAATGTCCAAGTATGAGCTTATCGTGATTGAAGGGGCGGGTAGCCCAGCTGAAATCAACCTATACCAGATGGAAATTGCTAACATGCGAATCGCAGACATGGCAAACGCACCCGTCCTGTTAGTCGCGGACATCGATAGAGGAGGAGCCTTAGCAAGCCTAATCGGCACTTTAGATCTCCTGAAAAAACCTCACCGAGATAGAGTAGAAGGATTCGTCTTGAACAAGTTTAGGGGCGACTTGGGCCTATTGGAACCGGGGCTTAGGAAACTCGAGCGAATGACTCGTAAACCAGTTCTAGGTGTGCTTCCCTACATCGAGGATTTTAAACTCCCCAGCGAGGACTCAGTTTCCCTTGAAGAACCTAGCTCAGAAACACCTGCAGACCTAGATTTAGTCGTGATTCGATTTCCAAGAATATCAAATTTCACGGATTTCGATCCCCTAAAGTTTGAACGCGGAGTCAGAGTCCGTCTCGCGAAGTCTCCAGATGAAGTGGGCGATCCAGACGCTGTAATTTTGCCCGGCTCGAAGAACACTGTTCAAGACATGGTCTGGCTTAAAGAACAGGGATTAGCATCCCGTCTGGTTGAATTGTCCAGCAAAGGAATTCCCATACTGGGCCTATGCGGCGGTTACCAAATGCTGGGAAAAACCATTATCGACGAGAAAGGCTTGGAAAGCGGTGTTGCTGGACAAACGATCAATGGGCTAGGTCTCCTTGACATCGTAACTAGATTCGACGCCTATGAGAAGACTACAAACCGAGTTGCAGCCCAAGTAGTTGGATCTGGATCAATCTTAGGATCAGCCCGAGGCGAAGTGATCCATGGATATGAAATTCACATGGGAACATCTATTCTAGGGAAAGCGAGCAAACCTATTTTCAAAATCATTCGCTCTAGCGACCGTCATATCAACCGTTTCGATGGGGCTGTTGACGAAAGAGGATTAGTTTTTGGAACATACATCCACGGTATCTTCGATTTCCCCCCGGTCAGAAAAGCTTTCATTGAATATTTGATGAAGCAGAAAGGCCTTTCGTTCAAATCTAAATTTGGAAGTGTTAGAGAAGCTTGGAAGGAAAGCCTGGAGAGACTTGCCAAGATCGTTACTGAAAACCTAGACATGAAGAAGATCTGTGGAATAGTTGGTTTATCGCTGCCCCTGGGCTGAAAGCAATGCAATTGCAAAGCTCATCTCCCCCAACCTCCTTGCTTGTTCTGGTGTTAGCACTTTTAACGGATTTTGTCCTAGGAGAACCGTGGGAGAAGCTTCATCCAACAGTTTGGGCTGGCAAAACCATAGCTTACCTTAAACCCAAAACCAAAAGCCCGAGCCCGAGCATTGAGAAGCTCAACGGAATCCTGTTGAGTCTGATGCTTATTGCCATTCTCGCAGGCTCAACCTATTTTCTGCTCTCACTCAGCCGTCTATTTCTAAGCGAATTGGCTTACATCCTAATCGCCTCCGCGATATTGAAGTCCACAATTGCCATCAAAAGCATGGAGGCACATGCGCGGCCAATAATGAAAGCGATTGAGGAAGGAAACCTTGATCAGGCGAGAACCCTAGTGGCTCGTATCGTACGCCGCAACACATCGGAGCTGGACGAGCTGAGGCTAACGTCTGCAACCATTGAATCGATTGGAGAGGGAACTGTTGACGGAGTCACATCAGCCCTCTTCTATTTTGCTTTCTTCGGGGTTCCGGGCGCGATTGCTTTCCGTGTCATCAACACGTTGGACTCCATGATCGGATACAGGGATGTTGAGCATCGGAATGTCGGCTGGTTTTCAGCCAAGTTGGATACGGCTGCCAACTATATCCCAGCGCGCCTCACCTCTCTTATGATGATTCTTTCTGCCTTGTTGTTAGGAGAAAGTTGGAGAAGCTCCATTAGGGTTTTGGCGAGAGACCGGAACAAAACTGAGAGCCCTAACGCAGGATGGTCGATGTCTGCTTTAGCAGGAGCCTTGGAAACTATATTGGAGAAACCTGGATTTTATGTTCTAGGCGAAGGAAAGCTTCCATTGACTGGACACATTCCTAGGGCGTTAAGAATGATGAAGTTGACGAGCTTCCTATTCTTGGCCATCGTAGTTATTCCACTTATTCTTCTGATACCAAGAGTCGTGGGAGGGTGAAATGAAGAAACACGATATTCTGATCCAAAATAACGAGCGAAAGGCGAAAGAATATATTGAAAGCCTAGAAGAGAAGAAGCCTCTCTTCCTATGCGTCATAGCTACCACTGAAACTGCTAAAATTCCTGGAATATCTGCTGCTGGCAAATATCCAGAATTCACTGACTACACCCCTCCGGCTGACGCTGAGCTCATCTACTTCGGCAAATGCAAATGCATAGACGCGGTTCCTGCAACTCCTGAAGGAATTCCAACACCCGCTCTAATAACAATGTCCGCCCTCAAGTTGGTGAGCATCCCCGCTTTTGTAGTTGATGCAGGGTGTAGAGTAAAACCACACGCTCCCTTTATTGGACTAGGCGGATTCCCAGGCGCTGACATTCGAACTGGCCGAGCAGTGAATAATGTTGATGAGGTTTTGCGAAGAGCAGAATCCGCTGGCAAACAGTTCTCCAAAACAGCTGACTACCTAGTTATTGGTGAAAGCATTCCCGGTGGAACAACAACCGCCCTCGCATTATTATTGGCCATGGGAATAGATGCAAAGGGCAAAGTAAGCAGTAGCATGCC
>CAZAQQ010000028.1:0-11713 GCA_964487485.1 uncultured Candidatus Bathyarchaeia archaeon
TGAGAGGGCAACCATTGGCAATCGTCGAAATAAGCAATCTGACCTTTACCTATGTTGGCGCGGACAAACCCTCTCTGATAGAAGTAAACATGACAGTGGACGAAGGTGAGTTCATTGTCCTAACCGGGCCAAGTGGATGCGGTAAAACCACACTCTGTCGATGTCTAAATGGTCTTGTTCCAAATTTCTATTCAGGCGAACTAAGAGGAGACATCGTGGTTTGCGGCTTGAAAGTGCGTGAACACACTACATCGGAACTTTCCAAGCATGTGGGTTTGGTCTTCCAGAACCCTGAGAACCAACTTTTTTCCTTATCAATCGAAAGAGATGTTGCTTTCGGCCCTGAAAATCTAGGGTTGCCCAGACAGGAAATCAGGCGAAGAGTTGAGTGGGCTCTGGAAGCCACGGGGACAGCGCATCTACGGGATCTCGCACCATACGAACTATCTGGAGGACAACAACAAAGGGCTGCCATATCGACTGTCCTAGCCATGCAACCTAAAATCATTGTGCTAGATGAGCCAACATCCTTTCTAGATCCTAAATCAGCTCAAGAAATATTGGAAGTCATAGCTAAGCTAAACAAGGAACTAGAAATAACAGTGATTCTCGTCGAGCATAGACTTGACCTCGCTTCCCAACATGCAGATAGAGTCATTGTGATGGAAGGGGGCAGCATAAGGTTGGATGGGACCCCGCCAGAAGTTTACGGAGAGCAAGCCCATCTGATTGGAGTTGGATTGCCGAAAGTAGCCCTGCTCTTCCATTTACTACGCAGAGACGGTGTGAAAGTCGGGTGCACACCTATGACTGTTGGAGAGGCTTCTAGGGAACTGAAGAGGTTGCTGGTGGAATGATTGCCGTTGAGAACCTAGGCTTTACTTACCCAAATGGAAGAGCAGCCCTTCACGATGTAAGCCTAGAAATCAATGACGGTGAATTCGTCGCCATAATGGGCGAAAACGGAGCTGGTAAAACAACCCTAGTGAAGCATTTCAACGGACTTTTAAAACCAACCAATGGGCAAGTCACTGTAGACGGTGTTGATACCAGAAAGTCAACCGTGGCTTCACTTTCCAAAAGTGTGGGATTAGTTTTTCAAAACCCAGATCATCAACTCTTCTCCGAAACAGTGAAACAGGAAGTTGCCTTCTCCCTGAAGAATTTCCAATACCCAGAGGAAGTCATAGAAAAAAGAGTTAAGGCAATTTTAGCAACCCTTGACTTAACGCCCTATATTGAAGTCTCCCCATTCTTGTTGAGCGGAGGAGAGAGGAAAAGAGTTGCCCTAGCAACCGTGTTGGCTTGGAACCCCAAACACATAGTGCTGGACGAACCAACCATTGGGCAAGATTACCAGCAAAAAGACAAGCTCAGAAACTTCATCCTGCAACTAGTCACGCAGGGCAAAACAGTTATTGTTGTTAGCCACGATGTTGAATTCGTCGCTGAATGCAAGCCAAGAGTCGTCTTGCTCTCCAAAGGAAAGGTTCTCGCCGATGGGCCAGCGGCCGATGTGTTAACGGATCAAAGTTTGGTTGATAAGGCCTCGCTGGTCAGACCCCAAATGGCTCAACTCTTCTCCTCCTTGGCGGAGATGGGAATGCCCACAAACGTCATCGATGTTTACACAGCCAAAAAGATTTTGGCTGACCGCTTCAGGAAACAGGTGAAGGGCATTGAGAGCATTTGAAGGCTTCAAATTCGCTAAGCTTCAAACACCTATTCACCGAATGGATCCTAGGGCTAAATTTGTGTTGACCATGAGCATATCTGCCCTATCGCTCATATTTCTAAACGTCTTCGCGCTTTCGTTGATATTTCTGTCGCAGCTACCAATAGTAGCCATGGCCAAGTCAGCTAAGAGATGGGTTGACTCCATGAGGGCGGCCACGCTTCTAGCCACATTGATTTTCGCAATGAACTTCATAACCGGATCAACCCTTACATACTCAATAGCCATGACCTTGCGGTTTCTAGCTTTACTATCCTCCTTCTCCATCTTTTTCATGACTACCTCTCCAGATGATCTCGGCCTAGCGTTAGAGCAGGCTCGGGTGCCCTACACACTTTGTTTCACATTCACCACTGCTGTGAGGCTTGTTCCCACCATGGCGGCGGACGCTCAAACAGTTGTTGACGCTCAAAAATCAAGAGGGTTGGAGTTGGAGAAAGGCAACCTCATTAGAAGGGTTAGAAACTACATCCCCATCCTCATACCTCTAATCGTCTGCGCGATAAGGCGTAGCATAGAACTAGCTGAAGCCCTTGAATCAAGAGCCTTCGGAGCCGTCAAAAAAAGAGAAAGCCTAACGAACTTGCAGATGAAGATATCTGACTACTTGATAGTAATATTCTCCTTGATCTGCGTAGCCCTCGCTTTCTATGTAAACCTCTATGTTCAGCTACCCGCCCTAGATATTCCCATTAGATTTCCTCTGATTTGGCCCTAGAACAACTTTGCCGCCTAAGGCGAGTTCAAAATTCTGTAGCTTTGGGGAGTAACTATCTCCTAGGTCTGCTTCATCTTCTCAATGTCTAACTCGGGTTAGCGCGCCGAGAGCCGTGGGACTCCACATAATCTTTGACAGTATTTGATGGTCAAGATGGGTTCTGACATCACAAGCTGCACTGGTTCAAGAGTTTCGTCGGTCTTACCCGCAGGCTGGATAGATGGAGGGGAGTTGAAGGTTCTAGGCCGGAACGCAACTGCACCTAAATAGTTGATTCTTATGCGATCATCGATGGGGGGGGTGTCTCTCTAGTCATTTCTTTCCTGTAGATTGTTGCGAATTTGTGGTAGTTTTCCACATCTTCTGGAGATATGCTCGGCCTGACAGCTTCCATGGCTTTCATGAAGTCTTTCATGGTGACTGGTCTAGCTTTGTAGCCTTCTCTTACGGCGATCATGGCTGCTTCTCGACAGAGGGCTTCTATGTCGGCTCCTGTGTAGCCTTCCGTGCTGTTAGCTAGGGATTCTAGGTTTACATCAGGTGCTAATGGCGTGTTTCTGGTGTGGACTTTGAATATTAGCATACGGGCTTCACGGTCGGGTGGAGGAACATAGATTATTCTGTCAAATCTTCCAGGTCTGAGGAGGGCTGAGTCTAGTAGGTCAGGCCTGTTGGTAGCAGCTATGGTGACAACGTCTTTCAGAACCACTAGTCCATCGATTTCTGTTAGGATTTGGTTAACAACGCGTTCTGTTACGCCTGAGTCGCCGCCTCTAAGGCCCCTATGCGGTGCTATGGAGTCAATCTCGTCGAAGAATATGATGCAGGGTGCGGCTTCCCTGGATTTCCTGAAGACTTCGCGAACTCCTCTTTCGGATTCTCCGACCCATTTGCTAAGGAGCTCTGGCCCTCGAATACTGATGAAGTTCGCTTGGCTTTCTGTCGATACGGCCTTGGCGAGGAGGGTTTTACCAGTACCAGGAGGCCCGTAGAGCAAGATTCCTTTTGGAGGTCTTATTCCCATTTTCTCGAAGAGGCTTGGATCCTTTAGAGGTAGTTCAACAGCCTCCTTGAGAGATCGCTTAACCTCCTCTAGGCCTCCTACATCTTCCCAGCGCACTGTGGGAACTTCAACGTAGACTTCTCTGAGCATGGAGGGCTGAACTTCCTTGAAGGCCCCGTAGAAATCTTGTTTTTCAACTTTCAGTTGCTTTAGCATTTCCGCTGGGATAACCTGCTTCTCAAGGTCTAATTTGGGTAGGTAACGCCTCAAAGCCTTCATAGCTGCTTCTCGGCATAGGGCAGCGATGTCTGCGCCTGAGAATCCGTGGGTTATCTCAGCGAACTCTTCCAGTTTCACATCGTCTACCAAGGGCATGCCTCGAGTATGGATTTGCAGTATTTCCCTACGGCCACCTCTACCCGGTATTTTTATAACTATCTCTCTATCGAATCGGCCAGGCCTACGGAGAGCTGGATCAACTGCCTCAGGCCTATTGGTTGCGCCTATGACGACGACTTGGCCTCTACCCTTCAGGCCGTCCATGAGCGAAAGCAACTGCGCCACAACCCTCCTCTCAACCTCGCCTGTGACTTCCGCTCTCTTGGGCGCGATTGCGTCGAGTTCATCGATTAGTATGATGCTGGGAGCGCGTTCCTCAGCTTCCTTGAAGATTTGCCTAAGCCTTTCCTCAGATTCGCCGTAGAATTTACTCATGATTTCAGGGCCAGCTATTGAGCTTAAGTTTGCATTCGCTTCGTTGGCTACAGCTTTCGCCAGAAGGGTTTTACCAGTACCAGGAGGCCCATGTAGTAAAACGCCTTTAGGAGGCTCTATGCCTAAGTGTCTGAAAAGCTCAGGGTGCTTCATGGGCAGTTCAATCATTTCCCTGATTCTAGTGATTTCTTCCTGCAGACCGCCTATGTCTTCGTAGGTTACTCTGGGAATTGCGAACTCGGCTTCAGTTACAGGCTGCTCTGTCACCTGCAAATCTGTGTCTGCGGTTACTACAACCATTTTCGCGGGTGCTACGCGGGTTACAATCAGCCTTAAGGCCCTGCCTAGAATCGGTATATCCACTGAGTCGCCTCGGCTTAGAGGCCTACCCATAACCTCCTCCTTAACTATCTCTTCGAATTCCGGGCTGGATCGGATGAGTTCTGTAGGCGCCAACACGACTTCAGAAGCGGCCTCAACCTCAGTCTTCTGAATAGTTACAACTTCGCCCAGGGTGGCGCCTGCATTCTGCCTCAAAATGCCGTCCATGCGAATAATGCCTAGTCCTTCATCCTCCGGATACGCAGGCCAAACCACGCCTAGGCCGGTTTTTTTCGCTACGATTTCGACAAAGTCTCCTGAGGACACGCCTAACGCTTTTCTACTCTCCTCGTCCAGCCTAACGATTCCTCTTCCAACATCTCTCTGCCTAGCTTCCGCCACCTTTAACTCAATTTTCTTTTGTTTGGGCATTTTCCAACACCCTCTATTCTAGCTAATATAGCTTTTATTGGATTTGTCAAAATCCTTTGAGATCTGAATTTCTGAGTCAAATTCTTCTTTGCCAAGGCTTGGCACCCTAGGGATGTGTTCAAAAGGCCCTCTCAAAGCCATCTGAGTCGCTAAATGGCTTTCTCCGAAACTTTTCTTTGAGACCTCATAGACCAGTTGTCTAACCTTTCCCTCATCAAGGCATCCTAAGGAATGCAAATACTCATGGAGCAGAATGGAGTAGACGAATGAGTTTACCCCCAGCCTTGACCCGGCTGACTTCAGAACAGTGTTCAAAAGCCTCCTATTCATCACAATGCCGTTTGAGCCTACGGCATGGAAAGCTCCCACATTCATGGGCAAATCCGCTAGGTACAGTATTAGTCCAGGTCTGCTTAAGCCTAGAACCTCCTTCACAGATTTCTTGACGATGTTGAAGACGTCGCCGAAGTCTTTGCACCCTTCAAGCTCTTTCGCATAGCTCAATCATATCACCTTTATTCTCCGCTGGCTTCCTCTATTTCTTCCATGATTCTCCTCATTGCTATGCAGGCTAGGAAACTTGCCATGCCTAGTGGTGACGGCCTGTATTGAACCTCCCTAGGATGCTTCTCAACTCTCTTAACCAGACGCATCTCCGACATGCGGCGGAGATTTTCGCTAATGATTTTCTGGTTTGCGTCTAGGGCTTCCATTAACTCGCTGAATCGGCAGCCGAAGCCCCTAACCATTTCCTGAAGCATACGAATTCTCGTTTCACTGGAGAAAAGGTCATGGAAGGCTTGGATTCTGGAGAGATCTTCGTCGAAATCCCCCAATTCCCGAAGTACAACATCGACTTCCGTTTCGTCTATAGTCAGGGGCATTTGATATATGACTTTCCCATCCTTGAGCAGTTGCAGCTTCAATCCCATGGATGTCAGCCTTTGTTACCATATAGTAACAGAGCCCTATATAAATGTTGTTACCAAAAGGTAATTAACCCAACAAGCACCAAGTTCGGAAGCTATACTGTAGAAATTGGATAAGGAATTAGATGCGAAATTGCTAGCTTGAGGCTCGAACGGTCTTGGATCCCAGTCCATGAAGGCAGCTATACGATAACCATGACCATGACATCGTTCACATTTGTTCCTGTCGGGCCTGTGACTATCAAGTCTCCTATTTCCTTGAAGAGATTGTATGAATCATTGTTCTTAAGGTATGTCGAAGGATCGCATCCTTTACTTTCGGCCTTTCTAACAGTGTCGCCATCAGCTATGGCCCCAGCTGCGTCGGTTGGCCCGTCAAGCCCATCACTCCCTATTGATGCAATAGCCACTCCCTCTGATCCGGATATCTTCTCAGCAGCGCTCAATACAAGCTCTTGATTTCTACCGCCTCTACCGCTTCCCAAAACCGTCACAGTCGTTTCCCCGCCACAAGCAACCAAGGCTGGTCTGCAGACAGGAATGTCAAATCGTTTCACTTGAAGCCCTATGCCTGCAAGAAAGTTTCCCACATGTCTCGCTTCACCTTCGATGAAGCTTCCCAAAGATAGAGCGTTCAACCCACTCTCCCGAGCCTTGTCTACGATTGATTGGATCACCAGTCGATTGCTTCCAATTATCGCAGTGAATGTTTTCTCAAAGACTTCATCGCTTGGCTTTGGTGTTTCAGGAACCGCTCCTCGGATGCCTGCATTAACATGATTTCTGATGCTGTTAGGTACCTCATTCCAAATCCCATATTTCTCAAGAACACTTTTAGCCAAAGTAAAGGTACTTTCGTCTGGAACAGTTGGGCCTGAACCTATAACGTGCAACGGGTCTCCTACAACATCTGATATGATTAGGCTGATCACTGTAGCGGGGAACGCTGCTTTCGCCAGCAGGCCTCCCTTGATTTCTGAAATATGTTTTCTCACAGCATTTATCTCGCTGATATTAGCGCCTGACTTCAAAAGCAAATCAGTTACTTTCTGCTTCTCCTGTAAGGTTACGCCTCTAACTGGAAGCGGCATTAGAGCTGAAGCGCCGCCCGAAATAAGAGCAAGGACAAGATCCTCTTCCGCCAAATCTTTAACCAAATTGATAATTGTTCTGGATCCTTCTGCGCCTTCGTTGCTGGGGATTGGGTGAGTAGCTTCTCGAAGGCTAATGATCTTCGTTTCATACTTTTTGCCTTGGCCTCTCGGTACGATGATGCATCCCTTCTTAATTCTATCTTTCAAGGTTCGCTCAAGCATTTCAGCCATAGCTCCACTGGCTTTCCCAGCCCCTATGACGATGACTCTCCTAAACGCATTAAGATCAAATCGGGAACTGTCGACAAGTAGAAAATCGTCTTCGATCCTCAGCTTTCCCACAAGCAAAGACTTTGGATCAGCTTCCCTGAGAGCGAATTCCAAGAAATCTAAGACAATTTCCCTTGCCCTCCTATCGGTTATCCTTTCCGCATTTGCAAGCAACTTATCTTTGTTGACGATCTTCACTTCACCATCTCCCTGCGCTTTGTCTGTCAACATCATTATACCTGCTAGGTCTATATCCGCACCCTCAACTGTACACGCCCAGCCTACTCCTCTTTGTCCCGTGGAACGGTCATAATCAGGAGGACGTGGGTCTCCTATTTAACGGACTGCTAAACTCCTTATCAAACTCACCTTTCAAAGGATCTCCGACTATCTTATGTTTGCCACAGAAAACGCTTCCAACAAGGACTGTTGGGTATTCGCCTGGTTGACTGCCGAAATTGACATTTCCTATTGCGAAGACCGATTTGAGTAAGCACAAGAAATTTGATCAAGAAACTTCACTTCAAATGGATGGATTCGAGATACTTATAGGCCGAAACAAGCATATTCTGGAGATGGAGTTATTTGCTCATCGTCTAGAATTTCTCGCTTAGAGCTGCAATGATGGGGGAAATGAGCTTGGGCCTATTCAAGGGAATGAGCAACGTTCTCGCTTTTCTCACAATTATTCCTGTAAGAATGAATTCTAGTTCGATTGCTGATGCCGCAAGCTACATGTACCTGTTCCCTCTAGTCGGAGCTTTCGTGGGACTTATGGCAGGCTTATCCGCTTTCCTTTTCTATCATATATTCCCCAGCCTAATTGTCGGATTTTTGGCCCTGGCCGCAATCCTATTCATCACTGGTCTTCACCATACCGACGGCTTGCTGGACTTTGGAGATGGGATAATGCGTCGGGGTCCTCCAGAGGAGAAAATCAGGATCATGCACGAGCAGAGAACTGGCGCAGGCGCCCTGGCCCTTGGATTGGTAGTCTTGTCCACAACCGCTTTTGCAATAGGTTACCTGAGTCGAGGAAATGTCCTTCAAAGCTTAGTTGTGTCTGAGGCCTCAGCTAAACTCGCCATGGTTTTGGCTGCTTGGTATGGAAAATCAGCCCACGAAGGTGTGAACACTTTTTTCATAAACGCTATGCATCGCAGAAATGGAGAGTCACGCCTGCTGACAGCTTTAGCCCTCTCCTTTGGAATAGCGATGCTTCTCCTTGGTGTGGTCGGCCTCATCGCAATATTAGCCGCCTCTTTCACCAGCCTAATCCTTGACTATGTTTCAAACAGGCATTTCGGAGGGTTAACTGGTGATGTGTTCGGAGCGATTAACGATCTCGCCCGCTTAGCCTCGTTACTCGCAATTTTGGCTGTGGTTAAATGGGTCTAACAGCTCTGGTAATGGCTGGCGGCAAGGGCAGGCGCATGAAACTGAGCGGAGAGAAGCCGCTGCTTGAGATAGGAAATATCTCAATGATTGAACGTGTTGTCAACGCCTTGAAAAATGCTAGTGGAATAGATCGAATAGTTGTCCTCACATCAAAGCATACGCCCAAAACATTTGAGGTGGCAAAAAGGCTTCTTGTCGAATGTCTGGAGACGCTGGGTGAAAACTACATTTCAGATGTGCAGTATGCTGTTAGGAAACTAAAGCTTGGCGTTGTCCTAACGGTTGCTGCAGATCTACCTTTGATAACAGGGGAGATTGTAGACGAAGTCCTAGCGAAGCACGAAAAGAGTGGGAAACCCTCCTCTACAGTCATGGTTCCCTTCGAGACTTGCGAAAGACTCAGGTTAAGGGTTGGCCATACAATAAAAGTTGATGAAAGACGGCTTGTTCCAGTAGGTCTAAACGTAGTCGACGGGCGCAGAATAGATGAGCCGGAGCTAAATCAAGAAATCATCATCATAAATCGAGAAGAACTTGCTGTCAACGTTAACGACCCGGAAGGCCTCAAGGTTGCCCAGCGTAAGTGTCAAATAGAAAAATCTCAGACGTGAAAAAATCGTTCCTCAATCTTTGACGCGAATCAATGCGGTTTGCACTGATAACTGTCAGGTATTCGTTTGAGATGCTACGCCTGCGCGACTTGCGCCTTGAGATAAGATTGATCAAGTACACGTGCTGCGAACAGGTTGACCAAACTGTTGGTGCTAGCTTCTCCAGTTAGTTTTCCCAAGTCGTTTCTGATTTGCCTCCACTTAAGTCTTGTAGACCCGCTTTTCGAGTTGTAGATGATTCCTATCACATTAGAAGCGCGGACAAATTGAATTTCACCTTTTTTCGATAACGTTTCCTTATCCTCAGCCTCCACATACATGGTGCCATTCTCAGTAGATCGCTCGGGGAAAATATCTTGGTCTTCAAGCATTTCCCTAGGAATGAAAGATCGACAAGTACTGAGAATCATGAATTCCCTAAAATTGTCCAAGCGACAAACTATCTCGATCTTCATGCTAAGATTCCCTTAACCTCGACCTAGGAATAGAGGCCTTCTCCTAAATTATGTTTTGCAGAGACGAGCGATTACTCTTTTGCGTATAGGAGTCAGTTTCGATGACGAAAACAGTTTTGAAATCCCGATCAGCCTTTCCAGTCCAGCGCAACCGACTCTGGAATGGTCTCCGATAGTTCAGCCCTTCCTCTGGGAGCTTGGAATTCCACAACAACTTGACTATTATTTCCCTTTCTTCTTCTCATATTCCATGGCGCAGTTGGCGCAGCAGAAGACATATTCCTGGTTGTCGATTGTTTTTCTGTAGGTTGCGAAGGCGCATTTATCATCGGTGATTGTGAGCCCACATGTTTTGCACATCACGAATGTACTCATTTTCCAACCTTCTTGAAATAATCCTTTATTGCTAAATGAAGTGCGTCAGCTGCCAAGTTGGAACAGTGCATTTTCACTGGCGGCAACCCCCCCAAGCTCTCAGCCACATTAGCCCTCGTTATCTTCAGCGCTTCCTCAACGGTTTTTCCCTTAGCCAATTCTGTTATCATGCTACTTGTAGCAATGGCAGCTCCGCAGCCAAAAGTCTTGAACTTAATGTCTTCTATCTTGTTATCTTTTACTTTGATGTAAATAGTCATCAAATCTCCGCAAACAGGATTTCCAACAGTGCCCACCCCGTCTGGGTTTGGGATTTCGCCCATGTTTCGCGGATTTTTGAAATGTTCCATAACTTTTTCGGTGTACATACAAAGCACTACCCCAACAATTCTTTAGGTGTTAATGGTGATATTGCCCTCAACCTCTTCACTGTGTTTGGCAGTATTCCCAAGACATAATCCACATCTTCCTCCGTATTATGTTTGCCTAACGTGAAAAGCAATGAGCCATGTGCTTCTTCGTGGGATAGACCCGTTGCCAAGAGAACATGGGAAGGCTCGAGGGTCTTGGAGGTGCAAGCGGAACCAGACGAGGCTTGGACTCCCTCCATGTCCAAGCTTAGGATTAACGACTCACCCTCAATATAGCTGAATCTAACATTAACATTGTTTGGCAGTCTCTTGGCCG
This sequence comes from uncultured Candidatus Bathyarchaeia archaeon, assembly GCA_964487485.1. Classification (GTDB taxonomy): domain Archaea; phylum Thermoproteota; class Bathyarchaeia; order 40CM-2-53-6; family CAZAQQ01; genus CAZAQQ01. The sequence continues at coordinate 10,743 of CAZAQQ010000028.1, forward strand.
GATGTCCATTCAAAAAAGATTTTGGAATGTTCTTCAGGACACCGCTTATGAAGCTATCTCTCAGCGAAGCCAGACGTGAGCCTTCTTGGCCTAGTTCGTTCTTAGCAATTTCTGCTGCTTTGCCCATTCCAACTATCCCCGGCACATCTTCAGTTCCCGATCGCAACCCCCTTTCCTGTCCCCCTCCAAGGATAATGGGCTGAATCCGGGTTCCCGCCTTAATGTATAGCGCGCCAACGCCCTTTGGGCCGTAAAGGTCGTTTGAAGAAATTGAAAGCAAGTCTATGTTCTCATTCTCCACATCAATGGGAACCTTTCCCACAGCTGCGACAGCGTCTACATGAAAATAGATCCCTTTTTCATGAGTGATTTTTCCTATTTCTCCTATAGGTTGAATTGTTCCTATTTCTCCATTGGCATACATTACAGATACTAGAATCGTTTCATTGCTTATCTCGTTTTCAAGCGTCTTAACATCTAACATTCCATATTTATCCACTGGTAAGTATGTGATCCTAAAACCCTGAGTTCCAAGATGTTTGCACGGGTTTAGAACAGACATGTGCTCAATCTTAGTTGTGATTATGTGCTTTCCCTTCTCTCTGTTTCTTAGGGCAACTCCTCTAATGGCTAGGTTGTTACTTTCTGTGCCGCCGGAGGTGAAAACAATTTCTTCCTTCTTTTCAGCTCCTACTAAGTCTGCTACTCTCTGCCGCGATTTGTCCAACGCTTCTCTAGCTTCATGCCCATAGGAATGCACTGAAGACGGGTTTCCGAAGAAATCAGTGAGATAAGGCGTCATCGCCTTTGTGACCCTAGGGTCTAAGGGCATACCAGCTCCGTAATCCATGTACACCTTCTTCACAGCAATTCCTCACTATTCATTTTACTTTCTTTATTAGAAATCGAAAGCGGGTTCCTTCCTTCTTCAGCTCCAGAAGTTCTTGGCCCGTTCTTTTAACCAAGCTTTT
>CAZAQQ010000029.1:0-4523 GCA_964487485.1 uncultured Candidatus Bathyarchaeia archaeon
TTAAGAACCATGGTTAAGGCAGCTGGAAGACAAATTGGCTCTGAGCCTTGAGAGACGAAGGGAACAGTCAAAATCCTTTTGGGTGACCCCTCAGCAACCTCGAAAACTGTTGTCGAGCCAATCAAGGCAAAGGCTAGGAGAGAGCACAGCAATACCTTTCTTAGCCTCAGTCTCTTCAGCCCCAAAATGCTAATGTGTGCTTGGATGATTTCTGTTGAGCTACCTAACTAGCTTATTTGGTGTCTGAAGATATTTATACGTAGATGAGCACATACGTGTGAGTCATAAAGACGTGACATCACATGACAGTTTTTCTTCCGGAGCTTTCATTGAAGGAAAGGGATAGGCGCTGGAAGGCAATTAGAGACTGCATGAAAGCGAACGGCTTAGACTGTCTCGTCGTTTTTGGACTAAAATCCCTTGAAGAGTTTGATAGCTATCTCACTAATTTGCGTCATGGTGGTGTGGTTATCTTCCCATTGGAGGGTGATCCAGTTTACCTTGTCAGAGTACTGCGGGACTTTTATGCCTATGCCCAAAGGCCAAAATTGGGGCTTAAAGATTGGATTCATAAATATAGGCCTGGAACAACATGGAGTACCTCAGTGACTTTGGCAATCAAGGAGGAAGGTCTTGAGGAATCTACCATAGGTGTAGTTGGATATGATGGGTTTGCCTTTGATCTGGAAGGATGGGTTCCCTATAAGACTTGGTCGTACATACAGGAAAATCTGCCTAGGGCAAAATTTAGGCCTTTTACGAAGGAATTTGCGGAGGTCATGTTGGTTAAGAGTCCAGAGGAATTAAGGTGTGTCGAGAGAGCGGCTGAAATTGGGGAGCATGCTTGCGAAGTAATGCTTAGAGAAACTAAACTTGGAATTAGGGAAAGCCATGTATATGCAAAGGTTATGGAATCCATATTCGGCCAAGGAGCCACTACGAAGTTCTTCTTGATGTCTTCAGGCGAAGCAGCCCTGCTTCTGGACGTACCGGATTGGAATATCCGCGGAGGCCCTCCTCCAATTATCAAGAGTGGCATGGTAATAAATTCTGAAATGGCTCCTACTGTATCGAGTTTGGAAACCGAACAGCAGCAGTCGATAGCCGTGGGATCTGTGGATAGGACCTTTGTCAAATGCGCGGAAATATCGTACGAGTCGCTTCAACTCGGGCTGAAGGCCATGCGTCCCGGCGTTCGATTCTCAGAAGTCGCAAATGCTATGAATGAGCCTCTGGAAAGGGAAAATGCTTGGTATATGACGCCGCTTATCCACGGTTTGAACCCAATGTTTGCTAGGAGTCCATCATGGCGGGCACCGTCAGATGAGAAATTACAACTATTGACGGGAGGCCGGCTGAAGTACCAAACGGTAAGTGGGGATGTTGTAATAAAGGCCGGAATGACTTTTGAGGTTCAACCTAGTGCCTGCATAGGTGATAAGAGAGTAAGCGTAGGAGGTACAGCCATAGTGACAGATAGCGGTTGTCGACTCATCAATAAACTTGGGTCTGAATTGAGGTATGTATGAGCACTCGGCAACAGCCATTTAGGCTGACATCGTATTATTTTCAAAACTTAGATCTCGTGCTAACAAATTTTCAGCATAATCGAGGAGACTGATACTCTTCCTTTAGAGTCAGCCCTAATCGAGACATAAAGCACAAGAGGAAGATTGTCAACATCGTAAGCCAATCATCAACTAGCGAATACTCGCCCTAAAAACCCTGAGCACAGCTGAAGAAAACCTTATACACGAATAGCTTGCTTGAAATGGCTAAGAGGCGCCATGGGTGATAAATATGTTTTCAAAAACATGGAAAACGTCTGAAAGAAAGTACGGGGTTGTCGTGGACCGCCACACAAAAATTCGAATGGATGGTGGTGTGGAAATCGATGCCGATATTTTTCGTCCCGATGCTCCACTAGAAAAATTTCCAGCAGTCCTAGGAGTTCACTGCTATCCCAACCCATTACAATCAGCCCCCATAATGCCTGCAGGGATGACTCCGGGCAGGGGATACATAGAAGCAGGTGATCCTCAATTTTTTGTACGCAGAGGTTATGCCCATGTTATTGCCAATGTTCGCGGCACGGGAGCTTCTGGCGGAGAATATGCTCATTATGGACCTCAAGAAGTTCAGGACACAGCTGAAATCATAGATTGGATAGCTCGTCAACCTTGGTGTGACGGTAATGTCGGCATGTTTGGCGTATCCTATTTTGCTATTGCTCAACTACAGGTTGCAGCGTTGAATCCGCCCAATCTCAAATGTATCTTTGCGCCTTTCGGTTATACAGATTTCTATCGGCACAAGTTCTATCATGGAGGAATATTAGCGCATGTCTTCATGGCCCGTGGGGGGACATTTGCTCATGCAGACAATCTACGTCCAGAAAGCTGGGCCCGGAAGAAATTGGGCGACAAGGAATACAAAAAAGCAATTGACAAAGTGCTCCAGGATAGAGATATTTGTGTGGTGCCAGATCTTTATGAGGCTTTAAGGCACCCGGAAGCAGGTGCAAACACTCTAGTCGTGGACATGCTTCTTAACCAATTTGATGGAGAGTACTATCTAGAGCGTAACCCGAAGCTTGAAAACATCAAAATGCCTGCTTACATCGGAGCTTGTTGGGGGATGTATGGGTTACATCTGCCTGGAGCTTTTGAAGGTTGGGAAAAAATCAAGAGCTTCAAGAAGATGGTTATCGGGCCCCCGATTTACCTTGATCGGCCTCTTTATCAACCCCAATATGAAGCGCTGAGATGGTTTGATTGTTGGCTCAAAGGTATAGATACGGGTGTTGAAGAGGAGTCGGATGTCAGGCTTTTCATACCCGGTACCGGCGACTGGAAGACAGCGGGCGAGTGGCCTTTGCCTGAAACAAAGTGGACTCCTTTCTATCTACATGCAGGGGGTCTTCTCAGTGAGCATGAGTACTGGCCCAATGAGGGGTACTTTACCTTTGAAGATTCAATCTATAACCGAGGTGGCGCAACATTCGTTTCTCCGCCCTTGGTGGAAAACACGGAAATTGTTGGACCAATCTTGCTGAGACTTTACGGGTCCACAACCGATAATGAAGTATTTTGGTTTGTAAGCCTTCTCACAATAGATTCGCAGGGTGTGGAGAAAATCCTCACTAGGGGTTGGCTAAGGGGGTCACATAGAGAAATCGATCCGGCTAGGTCTAAACCTTACGAAGTCTACCATCCGCACACGACACAAGAGTTTCTGAATCCGAATACTGTGTACGAATTTGACATAAACCTAGCTCCTACAGCTAATTTGTTCAAGTTAGGCCATCGTATCGGGCTTAGAATTAGATGCGCGGATGACGAGAAGCCGGACACATATCTTGAACGTATTGCTACAGGACACCTCTGGAGACAAAGCGCCTCAAGAGTCACGATATATCATAATGCTGATTGCCCATCATGCCTATATTTACCAGTTACGAGAGGCAACATTCAAGGCACATTTATTTCTGGAGGAGCAATACCTCCCGAAGCCGTAATAAGAAGGTACGCTGGGGAACCTTCTGCACGAGTGGGTATGAAAGGCTAGCAGTAAGCCTCTAGATTTTGGCAAACTTCGGAAAAGGTTAAATCTTACATCGCCCAACGCAGAAGTTTCAGTTAGGCCAGAGGAGATGCCGATGCGAATATGGCTGCAAGAGCCAGCGCCTGAAAAATTAGCGCCTCTGTACTTCAAGGACTTAAGGGCGCGCGTAAAGTCCTTGGCCAGACCAGATGCGAAGGTCGAAGTTCAAGACTGCGATGTAGGTATCCCTCTTAACCTCCGCTCTCAATACTTCCGCCATCTTTACAAAGAGGAGATGATTGACCGCATTCTGAAAGCTGAGAAGCAGGGATACGACGCGGCTGGGATAGCATGCCTACTAGATATAGGCCTACAGGAAGCTCGAGAAGTTTGCAACATACCCGTCGCAGGTATGTTCGAGTCATCAATACTCGTCGCTTGCATGCTCGGAAAAACATTTTCAATTATCCCGACTAGCGAGAAAATAGGTGTCTACTGGAAGGATCTAGTAAGAGCTTATGGATTTGAAGATAGAGCGACATCCTTCCCTATTATGAAAGGCATAAAAGACAACATAGTCGACTTTGGCAAGGCTTTTGAAGATCCTGGGCTAGCACGTACAGTCATAAGCAACTTCAAGGCTGCAGCGCAAGAAGCTGCACAAAAAGGGGCTGAGGTAATTCTGCCTGGGTGTGGATTACTGTCGATCTTGCTGTTGAAAAACAATGTGCTTGAAGTGGAAGGCGCGGTTGTGTTGGACGAAGTTGGAGCACTGCTCAAAATGGCTGAGTCACTGGGAGATTTGGCTGCTAAAGCGCATATGAGAACTAGCCGGAAATGTACCTATCTTCAGCCCCCTCAAGAGGTCTTTGAACAAGTCAGAAAAAAATACAGGCCCCCTAAAGCGTACCCCTGAAATCCATGCTTGCACTGCGAGTATGCTCGATCAAAAGTTGTGATCACTTCGGAATGAGGTGGCT